>VFHF01000186.1 GCA_009392095.1 SAR202 cluster bacterium | reverse complement strand
AGAGGTATTTAACCTTCTTGCTCTTGGCGACTTGCTCCTTGATGACCGTATCCAGGTCTTCGGGAATTAGACCGTCATCGTCGCATTGCACGCCTACAACGTCGGCGCCGTAGCGTTTCAACTGGTTCAAAGTGCCCAGGTAAACGAACTCTTCGACCAAGACTACGTCGCCGGGGTCGGTCAGGGCCTGAATCAACATCCCGATTGCCTCACCGGACCCGGAAGTCAGCACCATGTCTTCGGCGTCCACCGTCATATTGCGCTCGCGGGCGAGTTTCTCCGCCACCAACTCCCTCAATTCTTTGTAGCCGGATGCGTCGGAGTAATACGCGATGTCGCGGCCCTCGTTTGCAAAACCGGTCTTCAGCGCATCGATCAACTCATCCAAGGGCAGGTTTTCCGGGTCAGGATAGGCCACGGCAAAGTCGTACTTGGAGTGACGGACGTTGCCCGGAGGGGCCTCAATCGAGTTCGCAGAGAAGAGACTGTCGTAGTTGAATTGATCGGTCATGGTTTCCTCCTGCTTTTTGGCGTGGTGGCGGAGGGGGCGGAGATCCCCCTTGATCCCTCTTTACAAAAGGGGGAGATTTTATCTTTTGTTCGGTCGGCCTATGGAACCGGAGGTCAGAACCCTCTTCAATTCAGGAGCCTGAGGGATTTTAGCAGTCTTCGGAGCAATCCGGTTATCCACGCTTCGGACGATTCGTCAATACAACCCCTCATCACTGAAAAAGGGCTTATCGGAGTCGGGGTTGGTTTGGCCGAGTATGCGGTCTGTGTTGAGGAGGCCAGCCCGGTTCCAGAGGACCAATATAGCGCGGTCCATGAGGTTCTGGGGCAGAGAAATCCTCCGTCCGTGCTTGAAGGCCAACCAACTGGCATGACCAACGGCGAAATACTCTTCCATGTAAGGTGTGGGCTCAGCCTCGGCCGCGGCTGCCTCCAGTATCTCGACCGGAGTTTCGGCGCAGGTCATCTCCGGGTGTTCCTCGGCCATTCTAAGGAAACCTTGCCGGGCTTCCGGTTCCATTGGTTCAGGCATAAAGGTTTTACTGCAATCGAAATGTTCGAAAATGTGGTGTCTGAGGCTAAAGGCATCGGCTAAAAATAACCTTGGCGGAGACCGTTACGGCTCCGCCAAGGTTTGATCACTACTGATTTGTCCCGTCTTCTAGCGACCGTAGCCGGAAAATTGATGGATCAGAGATTGAGCTGCGGCACCAAGTAGCCGGACGTCTTCTTGTAGATCTGAAGGCGGCTGCGTTGAGTGTCGGCGACCATCAGACGGTTATTGGCAGTGTCCCACTCCACCGCGGTGGGCTGGGCGAACGTCCATTCCGGTTCAGTGCTCCGTACTTCCCGGCGGCGCTTGCCGTAGTCGTCGTTGGCGTCGACGGTCATCTGGGCCCACTGAGACAGTTTCTGGGCGTCGCCGACCAGAGCGGTCAGGAACTGGCCCTCGGGGGTGAAGATGTGGACCTTACCTCGGTCCCAACGGTTGGCGCTCCAGTCGCAGACATAGATGTCTCCGTCTGGGTCAACGGCCACGTCAGTGGGTCCGTTGAGTTCGCCGCGCTTTTTACCAGGGCGTCCGATCTGCTGTTCGAACTTGCCGTCGGCGGAGAACTTCTGCACTCTGTGGTTATTGAAATCGGCAACGTAGACCTTTCCGGCGTTGTCGATGGTGATACCCCAGGGTGAATCGAACTGCCCTTCACTCACACCTTTGTTGCCAAAGGAGCTGATGAAGGTGCCGTCGTTCTTGAACAGCCGAACCTGGTGGCTCCGGCTGTCGGTGACGTAGATGGTCCCGTCGGATGCGATGGCGATTCCGGAAGCTCCGTTGGGTTCTGGGTCGCCGTCTTGTAGGGTGCTAAAAGACCGGACGAGGTTGTCATCTTTGTCGAAAACTGACACACGGTTCAGCCATTCGTCGGTGACGAATACTTCGCCCTGGTCATTGGAGGCGATACCGGCCGGCCAAATCAATTGGCCGTCACCGTTGCCGTATCTGCTGTATTCGCCCAGGAACTCTTCTTGACCCCATTCGTCGCCTATGGTGACCTTGGTTATCCTCTGGCCTACGCCGGTGCGGTTCCAGCCAACGTTGCTGATGGTCTCACTTCCCCGGTTTGTGATATACACCGTGCCGTCTGGAGCGAAGGTCATGGCGTTTGGGTAGTTGAAACCCATCCCAGACTGGGCGCCGCGGCCGACGTTGTGGGTGTAGTCGTAAGTGCGACCTGCCACTGTTTCCGTAAGCATTATTCCTCCGTATATTGATGCCTGGCATGTGTCGCGATACCGATTATTTGCCTGGGCATCCGATAACGGGCGGCGCAGACGCCGCCCGTATTGTGATCTATCTGGACTGGCCAGCTAGTAAGTCTAGGCGAAGATAGGTAGTTTTTCGAAGCTGCCATCCACGATGGGTTTACCGTCCAGGCCCATCCAGTCTTCCACGACCGTGGTGTACAGGCCTCGGAAGTCATAGTTGGGTACGACGTCGCCCTGTTCTAAGTCTTCAGATTTCATGGACGGGAATTCACTGTATTGTCCACCCTTCACGGCGTCGCCGAACATGAAGGCGGCCCCACCAGCGCCGTGGTCGGTGCCGGAACCATTGTCATGGGTCCGCCGTCCGAACTCAGTGAACATCAGGACAGAAACGTTGTCGCTGGCATCATGCTCACGGAGGTCATCCAAGAAGGCGTCCAGGCCCTCGGAGACGTCCTTCCACAGCTTGTCGGCCATGCCATTCTGGTTAGAGTGGCTGTCGAAGCTGCCGTGGTCGACGTAGAAGACGCGGGTGCCGAAATTGGCCATGTGGACCTGTGCGATGCCTTTCAATTTTTTCGCGATCGGGGTGTCGGGATACTCGACGTTTGAGGAGTACATCCCGGGGGCTTTATTCAGGATGTCGGCCCCTTCAAGTGTGTCCAAGCCAGTCTGGCCCATGTAGTCCATGACAGCGCTGCTACCGATGGCGGGAGAGTACATCCGGGCGAAGCGGTCAAGAATCTTGGTCCGCTGTTCCTTCTCGGTGA
>VFHF01000185.1 GCA_009392095.1 SAR202 cluster bacterium | reverse complement strand
ACATCTCCAGATATGAAACGGTCGAAAAATTATTCGATTGGATCCAAGATGCGACCGATCGTAATGCTTATTCTTTACTTGTAACCTACGCCGGTGGCGTTGCTCAAACTAGGATGAGCGCATGGAATACGGGCTACCCGCCCTCGTGCTGCCGATAGCGGTTGACTATGGGTAGGCGGCGGTCTTTGCCGAAGGCCCGGTGGGTGATTTTGACGCCGGTCGGGGCTTGGCGGCGCTTGTATTCGTTCCGGTCCACCGCCGCGATGACCTGCCGCACCACCTGGGGGTCGAATCCCTGTCCCACCATGTCTTGGTAGCTTAAGTCGTCCTCCACGTAGGCCTCAATCACAGGATCCAATATCTCATAGGCCGGCAGACTGTCTGCATCCAGTTGGCCATCCCGCAGCTCGGCGCTAGGGGGTTTGTCGATGATTGCCGCGGGGATAACGTCATCAACCGTTCCAAAGGCCCGGCCCTGCCGGTTGCGCCAGCGGCATAGTTCGTAGACCGTGGTCTTAGGAACGTCTTTCAGCACGGCAAAACCGCCGGCCATGTCGCCGTACAGCGTGGCATAGCCCATGGCCATCTCCGATTTGTTGCCGGTAGTGAGCACGATCCAGCCGAATTTGTTGGACACGGTCATCAGCACATTACCGCGCACCCTGGCCTGAACGTTCTCCTCGGCCACGTTGGCCTCGGTGCCTTTGAAACGCTCTGCCAACATGTCGGTGAAAGCCTGATGGGCCGGTTCTATGGGCACTTCCCAGAGGTCCAAGCCCAGGTTTTCGGCCAGCTTCTTGGAGTCGCTGATGCTGCCCTCGGACGAGTAACGAGAAGGCATGGTGATGCCGACCACATTGTCCTTGCCCAAGGCGTCCACTGCCACCGTTGCCGTCAGGGCCGAGTCTATCCCGCCCGACAGGCCAATCAACGCCTTGGTGAAGCCCGACTTGCGGAGATAATCGCCGGTGCCCATAACCAAGGCCCGGTAGACCTCTTCCGGCCCGTCCATGCCGTCCGACATGGGCTGTTCCGCCAATGGCGGGCGGCTGTTTAAAGCTACCTCCGACACAGTCGCGTTCTTCGCCGTGCCCACAGCGGCTGCTTCGGCGCTCAATCTCGTTCGGCTGGGCTTGGCCGCGGGGTCGGGAAATTCCAAGTCGGTGATCAAGAGCCATTCCTGGAAGGCTGGACCACGCGCTACCAGTCCGCCGGTGTTATTACAGATGATGCTGCTGCCGTCGAAGACCAGTTCGTCTTGCCCGCCCACCGTGTTCACGTAAGCGACGGTCAGACCGTTTTCTAAAGCTCTCTGGGCGATCATATCCTCACGGAAGGCCCGTTTGCCGGCATGGAATGGCGATGCGTTGATATTGACGATCAACTCGGCCCCAGCCTGGCACTGCACCGTGGTTGGACCCACCGGGTACCAGATGTCTTCACAGATGTTGACGCCAACGTCCACCCCGCCGATACGGTAGACCGGGCATTCGGAGCCATTCTGGAAGTAGCGCTGCTCGTCGAACACGCCATAATTGGGCAGGAATATCTTGTGATAGGTGTCGACCAGCTTGCCGCCATAACACAGGGCGGCGGCGTTGGTGACCTGGGGTCCGACTTCTTCAGACGGCCGCTCCAGCGACACGATATTCACGTAGCCCACGACCATGGCGATGCCGTGGGAGGCTGCGGCGATCTTTGCCATAGCGGCAACGTTGTCGATCAGGAACGATTTCTTGAAGAGAAGGTCTTCCGGGGGGTAGCCGGTGGTCGCCAACTCAGGGAAGGCCACAAGGTCGGCCCCGGCCTCTCGGGCGCGTTCCAAGTAGTCCAGGATCTTGGCGGTGTTCCCGGGGATGTCACCAACCGTTGGGTTAATCTGCGCCAGGGCCAGGCGGAAGGTCCGTGCCATCTATATCCTCGCGTGGGCTTGTGCCGAGTATACAGACTTCTAAATGGACATGCCAATCGGATTCGTGCCTAGAAGCGGTTCTATGTCGTGCCTGAAGCAGGGCCGGTGGTGGACAAGGGTTGCCCGCCGACGCTAACATTCCGACGAGAAGACATTCGGCACAAAGCGCCGTCCGCCTTGAGTAGGTCAACCGAGGAGAATAACCATGGAATACGCCATCAACCACGTTCACATCAGGGCTGCAGACCCCCATGCATCTGCCGCCTGGTACGAAAAGATCTTCAACGCCAAGAGAGTTTCAGAGCGTGAGGTCATGCCGGGCACCATCACGATTGGTATGCAAGTTGGCGGCCCCACCCGGCTAAATATCTCGTCCCAACCGCCCAATTCCTCCCCTGAAAGAGCCGTCCCCGAGCTACACCGGCTGGGCCTTGAGCACTTTGGGTTCCACGTGGATGACCTGGAAGCCGAGATGGCCCGGTTCGAGGCCGAAGGCATCCGCGTAATATTGCCCCTAACAGTGACCCCTCAAGGGATCAAACTGGCCTACATCGAGGGTCCGGACGACGTGGTAATCGAATTGGTGCAACCCGCAGCATAGTTTATCGACCAATGTTATAAACCGGGCCATGCAACGCTTTTGAAAAATATTAGTTGACGAGAAGGTTTATTTAGATGTCCCAAATGATGACCGGAAAACAGGCAGTGCTGGAGATGCTGAAGGCAGAGGGCGTGAAGCACATCTTCGGCAACCCCGGGACCAGCGAAGCGCCTCTGATGGACATGCTAGGGGATTACCCGGAACTCCAATACTTCCTGACCTTGCAAGAAAGCGTCGCAATGGGAATGGGCGAATCTTACGCCAGGTCTATCGAGAAACCGTCTCTGGTCATGCTACATGTGGACAGCGGACTGGCCAACGGCATCGCCCTGATGCTAGACGCACTGAACACAGGGACTCCCATGGTCGTGATGTCTGCCAACTACGATGCACGCAAGATCAACGAGACCAAGACTGATCTGTCTGAGCTGGTCCGTCCGGTTACCAAATGGTCGGTGGAACTGAACCTCCCTGACCAGATCCCGTCGGTAATCCGCCGGGCATTCCACGAAGCCAATAGCCATCCCAAGGGCCCAGTCTACGTCGGCTTTACCGCAAACGCCTTGGAAGGCGAGGCTGAGATGAACATCGTGCCCTCCAGTAAGGTCCACGACTCCTACCGGCCGGATTCGCAGGGTATCGAGGAGGCGGTATCCCTTATCATGGCCGCCAAACGCCCGCTGATGATGGTGGGAGACCGGGTCTCCGAGGACCATGCCAACGACCTGGCCGTGGAGTTGGCCGAACTGATGGGATTTCCCGTCCACCAGTCGCGGGGCGCCGAGGTCTCTTTCCCGACCACGCACCCGCAGTTCTACGGCAACCACACTTTGCGCGTCACTAGCAGCCGGGAGTTGCTCCAAGAATCAGATATGGTCTTGGCCATCGGCATGGACGCCATGGACGAACTGTTCTATTGGGGGGACATCATCCTGGGCGAGAACACCAAACTGGTCCACATCGACCCGATCCCTGGGCGAGCGGGAAGGTCGGAGCCAACCGACGTCGGTATCGTGTCCCACTGCGGGCTAGCCATCGAAGAGCTTATACGCTCCATAAAGCCCCTGATCACGCCTGAGATAGAGAACGAGATAGCCGGCCGCAAGATCGGAGTAGTTGCTGCTGCGGCTGAAAAACGCAAGGCCTTCGACGACTCAGTTGCCGCCAAATGGGACAACAAGCCCATGACTCCGGCGCGGATGATGTCGGAGCTGGCCGATGCCCTGCCGGACAACGCCATCGTAGTAGACGACTCCATCAGCAACCGCGCCACCATGCGCCATTACTTCCAAGGCCAGAAGCGGGGAGACCTCCGCGCCTTCCGCGGCCAGTCCATTGGCGGTGGCATCGGCACCACTATGGGCGTGCAAGTGGCTAATCCCGACCGGCCAGTGTTCGGGATAATCGGCGACGGCAGCGCCCTGATGACCATCCAAGGACTATGGACCGCGGCCAACGACAACATCGCCTGCATTTTCGTCATCTGCAACAATGGAATGTACCGGGTCCTCAAAGTGAACTTCGACGTTTATCAGCGGGAGATACTGCAGCAGAAGGAATCAGCCGGCGAAAATCTGCCTTACTCCGACTTCCCAACGCCCTTCGACGTCGCCGGCATCGCCTCCAGCATGGGCGTCCACGGGGAGCGGATCACTGACCCGGCTGAGATCGCTCCGGCGGTCAAACGGGCGGTTGCCTCGGGCAAACCGGCAGTGTTGGATATAGTTATCGACGGCTCCCTGTAACCAGACCACATTACCCGGAGGCATATTGGATATATTCGAGACCGTAGTCACCAAGGTGGCCGGAATCACAAAAAGCAGTCCGCTGAAGGGTGCTCTGGCCCTGCGCAGCGATATCCTGGAGCTGACGGAGAACTCCCATGACGCGTCCCTCCAGCCCAGCCAACCCGGTGGGTTGAACCACGCCGAACGGGCCGGTCTGGCTTGCCGGATCGCCAAGTGGAACAATGAGCCCGTCCTAGCACGGCATTATGAGACCATGTTCGGGGTCGGCAGCCAGTCATTCGCCAACACCGAGTTCGACGGCGGAGATGACGACAGGGCTAAGGCCATCCTCCGGCATACGGACCTGGTAACCCTCAACCCCAAAGAGGCCACGGCTGACGATATCTTGGCGCTGCGCACAGCCGGTCTCGACGATGCAGACATCGTCCGGCTATCGGAGCTGATTGCTTTTGTAAGCTACCAGATACGAGTGATCGCCGGCCTGCGGCTGATGGCGGAGGTAGCATGAGCGAGCCGATCACTGGCGAACCGATTAAAAATTTCACCACCACCGTTCCCCACTGGCAGCCCCGCGTAACGCCCGTGGAACTCCAGAATGCCACTGATGAGCAATTAGACGCCATGAAAGTAACGGTCTCCAACACCAAGATCGGCGAGTACACCCTGGTCTTGGCGTTGGATCCGGAAACACTGCAGCAGCGCACTCCCCTGTTCAACGGCATTATGTACGGCCGGGGCGGACTGTCCCGGGCCGAGACTGAGTTGGGCGCCGTGGCGGCCTCGGTGGTCAACCAGTGCATCTACTGCGCCGCGGTCCATGCCAATCGGTACAACGAACTGACCAAGGATGAGTCTCTGACCGAAAGCATCTTTGCGGGCAGTGTTGACGCCGAGACTGAGCCCCGTATAAACGCCCTGTTGGAGTTCGCCACCAAACTTTCACAGTGCCCGCCGGAGGCGACCAGGGCCGATGTGGAGCGGTTGATCGAGAACGGGCTCAGCATGGGCGAGGTGCTGGACCTGGTGCTGTCGGCGTCACTGTTCGGTTGGGCCAACCGGTTGATGCATGTTTTGGGAGACCCATTGCCCCAGGAATAGGCCTGCCAATTATATGGTTTTAAGACTGGGCATCAACTCTAGCGGCCTCCTGCTTTGAACTTCCCAGGGCTGCGCGCCCGGCTGGCACGGCGGCTGCCCTTCTACTACGGCTGGGTGATCTTGGCCGTTGCCTCCGTGCCCAGCTTTGGGGCGCGTGCGGTGATGGCTGTAGCCACTCTTTCAGTCTTCGTGGTGCCCATGACCGAGGAGTTCGGTTGGTCAAGGGGGCAGTTCTCCGGCGCCGTGAGCTTGGGCGCCCTCTTCGGTCTGTTGGTCTCGCCCTTCGCCGGCAGGCTGATCGACCGGTACGGCTCCGGCGTGTTGCTATCGGCTTCCTCGGCAGTCGTGGGCGCTTGCGCCATCGGCCTCTCGCTGACCTCTCCGGTCTGGTCCTTCTACGCCATGTACGTCCCAGGGCGGGCTGCGTTCTCCAGCCCACTGGAGTTGGGCACGTCAACGGCGGTCAGTAACTGGTTCATCCGCCGCCGGCCCATGGCGCTGGCCTACATGGGGATAATCCAGGGAATTGGCCTCACCATCTTTCCCGTCATCGCCCAGGTCTTGATCGACGGATGGGGTTGGCGGACAGCCTGGCTGGCCCTGGGCATCTTCACCATCAGCACCGGTATCATCCCGATATTGATTCTGATGTCCCGCCGTCCCGAGGACATGGGACTGAAGATCGATCCAGAAAGAAACCCCCAACCTCATGATGAGAGCGCCGCCACCGGTAGACCCGTTCCAGATCGAAACGCCGAATCCAACTACACGGTGCGCCAGGCACTGGCCACCCGGGCTTTCTGGATGTTGGCCTTATTCTCGGCAATGGGGTTCATGGTCCAGGCAGGTGTCAGTCTGCACCAAGTGCCCCATTACATCGGCCAGGGCGTGCCCACCCACCTGGCCGCCTTAACCTCTAGCACCTTCGCCTTCGGGCAAGTGCCCGGAGGGCTTTTCTGGTCGTTCTGGGCGCGACGAATACCTTTAAGGTTTCTATTATCGGCGGCGGCAGTGGCTATGTCCGTGGGCGCCATCGGCACCGGATACAGTGATTCACTTTCCACCGGAATACCCATGGGATTTCTGCTGGGGTTCGGCGTCGGTGGGATCCATCTGCTTTTGCGCCTCACCTGGGCCGACTACTACGGCAGGCTGCACCTGGGAAGCATCCGGGGGCTAACTCTACCCGCACAGATCGGAGGGCAAGCCATGGGACCGATCATCGCCGGGTTCATGTTCGACTCGACCGGCGGATATGAGACACCCTTCACCATCTTCGGATTAATCGTGGCCTTCGCTGCGGTGATGGTCTTGACCGCCACGCCGCCCGGCCCGCTGTTTCAGGGCGCGGCAACGATACAGCCTGCAATGAAATAGGGTGAGGGCAAGCGGTTAAAGGCAACAGCTTGGGTGCGTGAAAAGAAAAGTCAAGTTTATTCGTCGGGTTCATTGAATCGAGGCCCATCGGTCAATTACCAGGATTTCAAGACCGGCAACACCTCTTTGGCGAAGAGCTTCAGCCCTCGTTCCGCAACATCATAGGGCGTACCGCCGAAGCGGAAAGAGACGTTCCATTCGAACTCGCCCAGCAGTTCCCGACGTTCTTCAAGACCACGCAGGATCTTGTCCGGCGTGCCCCAACTCGCCGCTTTCATAAAGCCGTCTACGGCACCCTCGTGACCGCCGGCGCGGGCGATCTCGGCCTTCTGCTGATAGGAGTCGTAGCCTTTCACTGCCTTGAAGTGTTCACCGAGGAATTCATAGTGATAGAAATTACTCTCGACAAACTTCCCCTGATACTGGCGTGCTTCTTCCTCGCACTGAGCCAGATCGGTCCCGCAGATGACGAACTCAGTAAGCATCACATTTGGCGGTTCCGTGCCGTGGAATTCACGGTGCAACGCGCGGCCGCGGTCGATCATCGGCATCCGCATCTCCCACGGGCGGTCGGCGAACATTACGATGTGGGCGCCCAATTTAGCTGCGGAGACGATGGAGTCCTCGCTCGAGGCGACAGCGTAGATGCGGCCATCGAAAGAATGTTGGGGCCTGGGGCGTAACTCCGTTCGGGGCTGTCGGTAGAACGGCCCATCGCCCTCGATAAACCCTGTTTTGAGGGCTTCAACGATCATCGGGGCAGCTTCATCGAACCGTCCTCTGGACTCGTCCATGCTGAGGCGGAAAGTCTCGAATTCGCGCCGTGCCAGCCCACGCCCGAACCCGAGCCGGAGCCGGCCGTTGCTCAGCAGATCAAGAACCGCTGCATTCTCCGCGACCCGGAGCGGGTCATGCCAAGGAAGGATCACGGCGGCTGTCCCCACGTCGATATTCGGATACTTGGCCGCGAGGTGGGTCATCAGGTGGAGGTTGTCCGGCACGAACGAGTAGTCGTTGAAGTGGTGCTCCGCCGACCACAGGCAATCAAATCCCAGATCGGAGGCGAGATCGGCGAGGCGGAGTTCTTCGTCCCACATCTGGCCGTCCGTCCCGTCTTCCCAGCCGTAGCTCGAGAAAATCATCATCATTCCAACATCCATGGAAATACTCCTTTGTTGATGCCCCCATTGGAAAGGGACCTGTTGAATCTCACCTAACGAGGCTTCCGGCTGGTTACGACAAACATCGGGTCGTCGGGCGGGCTGGTTTCAGAGTTGAGGAAAGACGCCTGGATGTCCTCGAAATTCTCGGCTTCCTCCATGTAGGTGCCGACCAGATCGATCCGGCCCCGGTCGGTGGAGTTGCGCCAGTTGAACACGGCCTTAGTGGGAAACATCCGGTTTGAGAAGCTGACGATGAAGACACCGCCCGGCCGTAGGATACGGTTCACTTGATGGAAAGTATCGATGGGCTTGGTCAGGTATTGGGCGGAAACGGTGATTACTACTGCATCGAAAGTTTCATTCTCAAATGGCAATATCGGATTGTTGTTCACGTTATGAACAACGTACCCATCCAGGTCCGGATTGTCTCGCATCTCAACGTCGTTCAAACCCAGACCGACCATCCGTTTCTTGGGATGGTCCTTGGGCCAATGGGAACGCCAACTACTCATCAGGTCCAGTATCTCTGAGTTCTCCGATATCTGTTCCTTGAAGAATTGGCCGATGGCCGCGATGGCCCCTCCGTCTATATGGACAACCAAGCGCGGAGACTGGTAGAAGATCCCGTCGTCCTCTTCGTCTTCACGCTGGAAAAACTCTGGTGTTATCTCGGGTTCGGCGATAAGGCCTCCAAACCGCCCGAATCAGCGTGCCCCGGCGGCTCCGGCGAATTGTACCACGACCCTCCTCCTGGGTGCCGGTCCGCTGGTGGCGCAGACTTACAGCCATTACAATTTGCGCACCGAATCTAAGTTGAAACCAAAATCTAGAACCAATTAAGGAGCGAAACATGGCCGAGGAAACCAACGAGGAAATGCTAAAGAGGATCTCGGAGAACCGGGGTTATTCTCTGGAGATGCACCGGATCATGGCCGAGGTGGACATCGATTGGGTTACCAGCTACAACCAGTTCATCGACGCAACATATACCGGACAGAGATTGTTGGACCGAAAGACCAAGGAACTGTTGCAGGTGGCGGTGGAAGCGGCCCTTAAGGCCGACATCGACCAAATCCAAGCCCACATCCGCGTAGCGATCAAAGAAGGGGCCTCGCCCATGGAGGTCCTGGAGGCTATGCAGTGCGTAATCATGCCCATGGGCGCACTCGCCTACCGCCGCGGCCTCCAAGCCTGGTCAGCGGAGACCGGCATCGGTCTGGAGAATTAACTCCACCCGAAAGAGAGCGCCCTTGCCGATCAAGGACGCTCTCTTAGGTCATCCCCATTAAACCCGGCTATGCCGGCTACTTTTGCCAGTTTACTTTGTTGGTCAGCGTGCCGATGTCGTTGATGGATATGGAGCAGACATCGCCGTCCACCATGTTCTCGGTGGCGCCGTCGGTACCCATCCACAGAATATCACCGGGTACCAGCGTCAGGTACTGACTCATCTTGCTGATGAAAGTCCGTACGCCGAAGATCGCAGTGGCCACATCGTACTCGCCGACTATATTGTCGTTGACCTTGATGACCACGTGGAAATCGTCCGGGTTCAGGTCGGTGACGATCCAGGGGCCCATGGGCTTAAAAGTGTCGGTGTTCTTGGCCCGCCACATTGTCCGGTCGCCTTTCTGCCAAGTGCGCTCACTGACGTCGTTGCCGATGCTGTAGCCAAGCACGTAGTCCAGGGCCTGTTCCTCCGTGACGTTGCGGCAGGTCTTCCCGATCACCACTACCAACTCACCCTCGTACTGCAGCATCTCAGTGGCATCCTTTGGCACGATGATGTCGTGGCCGTCCGGCACCAGAGCATTGATGGCCCGGTAGCCGACGTCGGCCTGCTTGGGCAGCACCGGCTCCTCACCACGCATCTGGGCGGCCCAGGTCACATGCTCCGGGTAGTTGATGCCGGCGGCGTAGAAGGTCGGCGGAATCACCGGCACTTCCAGCTTCACCGCATCCAATTTGTGGGTGTTGGACGTTTTCGTATAGGCGTCGAAGGGGCTGCCTTCCACCTCAGTTACCGTGTCGCCGTCGATTATCCCGTAGGAGATCGGTCCTCCGGTGGAGAATCTGCACCATCTCATCGTGTTCACCTCATGCTGGCCGTGATAGCTGCAGCGGCCATTAATCGTTCAGGCCAATTCTACACTCCGCTCCAGCACGGTCAAGGTGGTAGAATCTAGCCCGCCAGGCCATCAGTGCCAAGGCAGACCCAACGACGACTAAAACAATAAGGTGGAACAACCATGCGATTGGAAGGAAAGACGGCCCTCATCACCGGCGCCAGCCGGAACATCGGAAGAGAGGTTGCTCTTACTTTTGCCAGAGAGGGCGCTGACTTGATTCTCAATACCCGCGCCAGCCAGTCCGAACTGGACGAAGTGGCCGGGAAATGCCGGGAACTGGGCGTGAAAACCCACACGGTGCTCGCGGACGTCTCTGACTCGTCCAGTGTTTCCAAGATGGTCGCTGAAGGTATCCAGGCCCTGAGCAAGATCGACATCTTGGTCAACAACGTGGCCGTCCGCCCCCATAAACCAATCTTGGAAGTAACCGAAGAGGAGTGGCACGACACCCTGGCGATCAACATGCACGCCGCGTTCTACCTGTGCAAAGCTGTGCTGCCCGGGATGATGGAACGCAAGACCGGCAGCATCATCGCCCTGGGCGGACAATCGGCCATCACCGGACGCCCCGGAACCAGCATCGTGACCACCGCCAAGACCGGAGTGCTGGGCTTGATGCGTGCCGTCGCTGCCGAGATGGCGCCCTACAACATCCGCGCCAACATGGTGAACCCCGGCTCCACCGATACCTCACGCGGCAACCCTGAGTGGTACCCGGAGTTCCAGGCGGGAGTGGAACGAGGGTCAAGTGAGCACCTGAAAGAGATTCCCATGGGCCGCCAGGCCACCGTGCAAGACATCGCCAACGCCTGCTTGTTCTTCGCCTCGGACGAGTCCGGCTACATCACCGGCGACAGCGTAAACGTCATGGGTGGCCGCTACATCTTTTAACCTGCGCACCCGGGGATTCTGGGGTTAGCGCTCCACTCCCAACTGGTCCCAGACCAGCGCGGCGGCTCCGGCCAAGCCCACAGAGTCGCCCAACCGGGCAGAGGTGAGCTGAAACTCTTTGTGCAGCTCGCTCATGGCCCGGTCCCGTATCTGTCTGTCGATCTCCGGCAACAGGTCCAGCTTTACCAGACCGTCGGTCACCCCGCCGCCCAGGACGATCATGTCCGGGTTGAACAGGTGGACCACGTTGGTCAGCCCGACGGCCAGCGCGGACACCGCGCCTTCCAATATCGACAAGGCCAGCGAGTCTTTTTTCTCTGCTGCGTCGCAAACCGCCTCCGAATCGACCAAGCCTGCGTCCAAGGCAGCCAAGGCCGAGTCAGGGAACCCGCCCGACGCCAGCTTTTGCTTGGCGATTCGCTCGATGCCGGTGCCTGACGCGATCGCCTCGAGGCAACCTCTGGCGCCGCACTGACATTGCAATGCATCGACCGTTGTGTCCACCATCGTGTGTCCGATCTCCGCAGTTAGCCCGTTCGCGCCCAAAAACACCGAGCCTTTGTCCACCACTCCGCCACCGACGCCGGTGCTTACAGTGACATAGAACAGGGTCTTTACGGGGTGGCCCTTGTCGGCCGACTCTTTTCCGGCGCCGAAATAATGCTCCCCCAAGGCAGCCAGGTTGGCGTCATTGCCCACCCACACCGGAACCTGAAAAGCCTCTTCCCAAAGGGCTTTGAAGGATATTCCGTCGAGCACCATTAGGTTGGGCGGCTGAAAGAACGTGCCGGTGGTGGGTTCAACTGGCCCGGCCACGGCAGCGCCGATGCCCGCAACGGGGCCGCCGGCCTGCTGAATCGCGTTCGACAGCAGCTTCTCTGCATTGCTCAGATACTCTTCTTTCGTGCCGTTCTGGGGGTTGGGTTCCCGGGCTTGCCAGAGTATCTCGCCCTGTCTATCTATGACCGCAGTCCGTGTCCAGGTCCCACCCCAGTCCATGGCGACCACTACCTGTGGTGTACTCATCTTCCGCCTTTCTCTTTGTTAGGTTTCATCGTGCCAGCAATTCATTAATCGTCTCGCGAAGAGTCGCTTCGGTCAGCGGACCCGACAGCTTCTTGACAAGAACCCCGTCCCCGTCGATGAAATACTTCTCAGGGATGCCACGGACACCGTAGTTGATGGCGATTGAGCCGTCAGCGTCGTACCCGGCTGGGTAGACCTGCCCTTCCTGCTGAAGAAAAACCTCGGCATCACCAACATTGTCCCAAACATCAACCCCCACAAATTCCACCGGCTGGCCTCGGTACTCCGCATACACCCTGGCCAACGCCGGAGCTTCCACCCGGCAGGGCGGGCACCAGGAGGCCCAGAAATCCACCATCACCACTTTGCCACGGAGATCAGAGAGTTTCAGCGTGCCACCTTCAAACAGTTCGAATTCAAATTCTCTGGCCGCCTCAGGGTCGATATCAAATTCCAGAAGATCAGAGTTTGTAACCAGTCCGCCGGGGTTTCCACCGGTGCTGATGGACGCCCAGGCCAACAGAGCAATCAAAGCCAACAGAGGGACACCGCCGCCCAAGACTATCAAACCACGTTTGGTCATTCGGGGTCCTCTCCCACCAGATGTACCTCTTCCCCCGGGTTCAAAACGCGGGCCATAAGTTCCTGCCGTTGAACGCGGTATTCTTTCTCCGGCACGGACCCCTCCTGGTATCGCCGGTCCAAGTCCGCCACCGCCCGCACCACAGCGGCCCTCTCAGCCGGGTCCACGGTAATCAGGGCAGGTGACCCGGTAGCCAGCGCAGACGCAGGACTATAACCACGTATCATGCCCCACAAAAGCATTGCTGCCAGCGTCGCGCCCAAAGCGCTGGGGATGGCAACCTGCCAGAACTTGCCGCCAGCCACCGAATTTGAGAACCTGGTCCAGACTCCGGGCAACGGCAGGCCGGTTATCTCCAACTGTAAACCCGGGCCGGGAGGGATGTCTCTTGCTTCAAAGGCCCGGTAGGAAGCTCCTTGGATGTTCACCAGGTCGATCCTCTCCAGGGATGGCACGTCTATATCCACGAAGGTATCCGGCACCAACACCTGGTAGATTTCCGCCCCCTGAGGCAGGCTCTGCCGATAGGACAGTGTTTCCTCGTTAAAGGGGAAAGTGTACGAGAAATCGATGCTATGTCCTCCGGGGACGACAGGCGAGGTTAGGGCGAAGCCAGTGCCGATGGACACGATATCGCCGCCCGGCAGGTCGGATTGGACGGTCAGCTCCGCCGGGTCCGGTGGTAGCGCAAACCGGAGAAAACTGATCTGGTCGATGTTAGTCAGGTCGGGCATCAGCGTCCGGTCAGTGGGATTGTTGATACGGACAAACTCGATGACGCTGACCCGTTGTTCGCCTTTGTCCACGGCAGCAATAACCATCACTTGCCGTTCAAATTCGATGATGGATGCATCTCGAGTCGTCTCAAAGACGGTCACCTCGATGCCTTCACTCAGACCACTGCGGTCCAAAGTCGTTCCGTAGAAGACGCCGAGGTGGTCTACGCTGATGGTGTAGGCATCTCCGTCCCGGACCGGCACATCTTCAAATACGAACCTTCCCTGAGCATCCGGAGTCGTCTGGCCGGTACCCGACAACACCCCATCGGCGCCCGTGATCAGCATCAGCATGTTTAGATCTCCGGGGATCTCCGCGCCTTCCGTACCGTTCGCCACCTGCCCGCGGACATCGGTGCTCTCCTGGGCTAGAAGTGGGCTTTGGCCCACGGGCAAGAGAAAAAGCGCCAACAACAAACCCGATAAGATGGCCAGTTTCACGATCACGGCTGTGGCGCCATATCTGCACCGCAATGGGGGCAGGCGGCGGCGCCATCCAGTACCGATGCGCTGCAATTGGGGCACGTGGAGGTGTTTTCCAGGCCGCCCCGGGCCATCAGTACCTCCTGCTCCAAGACCCAAGCCCGGTCGCCTCGGCCCGCCTCCAGTTGGTCCCTGAGCACAGTGGCAGCCTGCAAACGATAAGCCTGGAACTGGAATTGAAAATCTTCTTGAGGCATCCGGCCCAGTTGGTACTCCAGGTCCAGCGTGGTTATGGCGTCGAATATATCGGCCAGGGCCTGGTCGTCGGTATCCGGGAGTGCAGCCTTGTCCACCACCTCAGGTTGGCGGCCGTGTAGGAATGCGTAGCAAACAACGGCGAAGCTAAAAGCCGCCAATACCGCGCCAAAGATGATGGATATGACGGTTTCCGCGTCCACGGGACTCAGTTTACCAGGCTGGGCAAACGAATTAGGCGGCCGAGGGACGGGGGCCCGGAACGAAACGCCGTGGAGGTCGGGCCGGGGCCGGAGCCCGAATCTTTTGTGGCCACAAAGCTATGACAGTGCCCAAAACCATCACTGGACCCGCCACCCACATCCACCAAATGAGCGGGTTAACCAGAACGCGGAAGCCTACACTGCCGTCGGGCAAATTCTCGCTGGGGACCACATACAGGTCTTCAACGGGCGTCGAGCGTATGGCGGCAGCGGTGGCAGCCATGTTGAAACTGGGGTAAAAGGCCCGTTTGGTTCGGAGAGTATCCAGCAGTTCGCCGTCGCGGAACACCTGCACCGTGGACGTGAACTCGGTCCGATTACTCTTCTGCACTTCGACAGTCCCCAAGTAGACCAGTTCATAGTCGTTGATGGTCGTCGATTCGCCAATGCTAAGGACCACGTCTTTCTGAACTCCGAAGAATGACGTGCCCACAATCCCCAGGGTTACCATTACCACCGACAGGTGAACGATGTAACCGCCGTAGCGGGGCCGGTTGGCCGCTATAAGGCGGAAGAAGGCAGCGGCGTAGTTCTCCCCGGAATTGCGGTGACGGGAGCGCGTCCCTCGGAACCATTCCATCAAGATTCCCGTGGTCACGAAAGTCGCCAGCCCAAACGCGATCAGCGCATAGTCCTTGTGCAGTCCCAACGCCGCCAATATCCCCACGGTCAACAGTCCGCCAACAACAGGCGGCAGCAGCGATCTTCGAAGGCTGGCCATGCCGGCTTTGCGCCACGGGATCAGCGGGCCGACGCCCATCAAAAACACCAAGCCTAGCATTAAAGGCCCGTTCACCTGGTCGTAGAACGGGCGGGCCACCGTTATCTCTTCATCGTTGGTCAACCGGGAGAGCAGCGGGTATACGGTTCCCCATAGAGTCACGAATGCGATTGCCAACAGCAGCATGTTGTTGACCAGGAACGCCGCTTCCCGGGAGAGCATGGAATCGAGGTTTTGGGCGCTCTTCAACAACGGATAACGCCAGATGAAGATGGCAAAGGGAACAATCACCCCAACCGCCAGGAACAGCAGGAATATCCAGCCCAACTGGGAAGCCCCGAAGGAATGGACCGAAGGCACCGAGCCGCCCCGGTTCATGAACATCCCATACAGCGCCAACCCAAAGGCAACGTTTATCAAGACGATATTCCACATACGAAACATGCCCCGACGCTTCTGGACCATAATGGAATGAATGAACGCAGTAATGCCCAGCCAGGGCATAAACGCCGCGTTCTCAACCGGGTCCCAGAACCAGAACCCGCCCCAGCCCAAGATGGTGTAGGCCCACCAGGACCCCAGGAGCAGACCACCAGCGAGCAATACCCAGGAGACCATACCCCAGACCCGCCCAGCGTCCACCCATTCGTCCCCGATCTTTCCGGCCAGCAGCGAACCGATGGCGAATGCAAAAGGCACGGTGATGCCGATCAGCCCGGCCATCAACGCCGGTGGATGGAAGAACATGCCGAAGTGGGTCAGCAACGGGTTGATCCCATCTCCGTCCAGTGGCACAAAGGGCAGTTTGTCGAAGGGGTTGGCCATCACGGCCATGACAGCCACGAAAAAGGTCAGGGTCAGCATCAGGATGGCGGTGGTGTACGGCAGGGCGTCTTTAAATTTCTCCGGGGCCCGCCAGACGGCGACCGCCGACATTATAGAAAGGATGGTGGCAATGTATAGCAGGGAACCCTCGTTCCCGGCGTAAAACGCCACCCAGGTGAACTTGTTGGCCATGGCCAGATCACTGTGGGCCGCCACGTAGGCGATCTCAAAGTCGCGGCTAATAAAGGAAACGACCAGGCTTAGGGTGGCGACCATCAGAGCCAGGCCGGCTGCATACATCGCCGATTGAGCGCTTTCCACCAACGCTGGCGACAAACGCAGCTTGCCGGCCACCGATCCCACCGTGGAATAAGCGGCCAAAGCCAGGGCGATCCAAAGGCTTATTGCGCCGAGGTCAGCCATCTATCCCTTGCCTTCCTTCCCTGTCTGGCCCTCTGCCTGTTCAGGCACGTCGGTCCCGCGAGATTCTACGGAATAACTAGGCTGGTTGGATGTGCCGCCGCGAGTCAGGTCCAGGTGACGGTCTACCAACTGTAAATACGGTATCAGGCCGGCATCCTGGACCGGCTGTGCCGTTACGAGCGCTGGTCTCTGGCGGCTC
>VFHF01000184.1 GCA_009392095.1 SAR202 cluster bacterium | reverse complement strand
AGCGGGAGCAAATTTGAAAGCCACGGGGATTATGCCATACCGCCTGATGATGGGGCAGTCCCGATAATAGACGAGAACGGACACCTAAAACGGCTTGCCGTATCTCTCCAGCTAGCCCAAGATTCTGGATTTGTCAGCGGGTTAGAGACGGTCCTAACTCTCTCGTGGCGTGAATTGAGCAAAGCGTGGAATCTGTGACCGTCAGGTGAGTTGGTGAGCCTAGCCAGGCTATGCTTTCCGCGAGTCCGGCCCACTCCCCTTCAGCCGTCACACCAATGAATCGAAATTCGGGTAGTTGGCTTGCGAAACGACAGCGAATCTCGTCTGGACCCACGTAAGCATCCGAATCAGGGACATACCCTGCCGCCTGGCTTCCGTAACTGGATATGTTAAGTCCTGCAATAAAGATGGCTGGATGCTATCATGGTGGGTAGGGTAAATTAATTTGGGAAATTTCCAGAATAACGACATTCGCAATCTGGCCATAATCGCACACGTTGATCATGGCAAAACCACCTTGGTCGACGCTTTGTTGAAACAGGGCCAGGTCTTCCGCGCTCACCAGCAGGTTGGTGAGCTGATTATGGACACCAACCCGCTTGAGCGAGAACGCGGGATCACCATCCTGGCGAAGAACGCCTCCGTCGCCTACAAGGGTGTGAGGATCAACATCATCGATACGCCGGGTCACGCCGATTTCAGCGGCGAGGTCGAGCGGATCATGAACATGGCCGACGGCTGTTTACTTTTGGTGGACGCCGTGGACGGGCCCATGCCACAAACGACCTATGTGCTGCGCCAGGCACTGCGCCAAAACGTCATCCCAATGGTCGTGATCAACAAGATCGACAGGCCTGAGGCCCGTGTGGCTGAAGTAGAGGAGATGGTTCAAGACCTGTTCTTGGAACTGGCCACCAATGCCGAGCAACTTGAGTACCCTGTCATCTACACGTCGGCCAAGTCCGGCTACGCCACCACTGATTTGACGGTGGAGGGGACCGATATGTCTCCCCTCTTTGATGCGATCTTAGAATCGGTGCCGGCGCCCACCGGCGACCCGGACGCCCCTTTGCAGATGCTGGTGGCCGCTCTGGACTACGATAATTATCTGGGACAAGTGGCTTTAGGCCGTGTCACCAGGGGTACTCTCAAGCTACGTGATAATGTGGCGCTATTGGCCCGCGACGAACAGACGTCCGCTCACAACCTGGAGCGAATCTTCGTATTCCGAGGGATGGAACGCGTGGAAGTTCCCGAGGCCACGGCCGGCGATATCGTGGCCATCACCGGACCTGAAGGGGTTTCCATCGGCGACACTATCGCATCTCTGGAAAATCCGGAGGCGATGCCGGTCATCGACATCGAAGAGCCGACCGTCCGTATGACCTTCGGCGTCAGCACCTCTCCGTTCATGGGTAAAGAGGGGGACCATTGTACCTCTCGGAATCTTCGCGACCGTTTATTCAGGGAACTGCGGACCAACGTCAGCCTGCAGGTTGAACAAACTTCCAGTTCCGACGTGTTTGTCGTTGCCGGACGGGGAGAGCTGCACCTATCGATACTGGTGGAGACCATGCGCCGGGAGCAGTTTGAGTTTCAGGTTTCTCGACCTGAGCCCGTCACCAAGGTGATTGACGGAAAGATCTACGAACCCTACGAGATATTGAACATCAGTACCAATGAAGAATACGTTGGCGCTTTGACCGAGTACCTGTCCGGCCGCCTGGCCCATCTCCGTGACATGCGCTACGACGAAAACGGCTACGTTCACATGGAGTACAAGATTCCGACCCGGGGATTGATCGGTTTCAACTCGTTCTTTCTCCGCATCTGCCGGGGCGACGGACTTAAGAGCAGCGCTTTCACCGCCTACGAGCCCATGGAGGGGGAGATCAAGGCCCAGCCGGGTGGCGTATTAGTGGCCTCGGAGCGCGGCGTCGCCGTGACCTACGGCCTGCTGAATGCCCAGGGCAGAGGCGAGACTTTCGTCGACCCAGGCACTCAGGTTTACGAAGGCATGATTGTTGGCTCCCATCGTCGCGAGGGTGATATCGAGATCAATGTCTGCAAAGAGAAGAAGCTGACCAACATGCGGTCGTCCACGGCGGACGTTGCCAAGCGCCTGAACGCCACGGTCATCATGAGCCTGGAAGAGGCCCTTGAATTCATCTCCGACGATGAGTTGCTGGAGGTCACGCCCAAGAACTACCGGCTACGCAAGATGGACCTTTCCGCCTTGGACCGCAAGCGCACCCGCCGCGACGGAGTCCGCGCCAGGGACTAACGCCCGGCAGACCACCCGCGTGGAATCTACGGTTACTTGCGACTTCGCACCTAGGACGCTCTCCGATTTTTGGTACACTGGCGGCTGGGAAGCCGGGTGGGATATGATATCTACTTGTTTCAAGGCCATATCAAAGACAAAATTGTCACGGAGAGCGAGATGATTTACGAAGTACGCACCTATGATTTGAAGCCCGGAGCCATTCCTCAAGCGGAGGAAGCCTTTGGCGAAGCCTTGCCTCATCGTGAGAAGTATTCGCCCATTGCGGCATTCTGGCACACTGAGATCGGCCCGTTGAACCAGATCATTCATGTCTGGGGCTACGATAGTTTGGACGACCGCGAAAAGATTCGCGCAGAGGCAAGTAAAGACCCAAACTGGCCGCCCAAGATCACACCTGGCAACATACTAAATATGAACTCCGAGATCTGGCACCCAGCCCCATTCATGAAGCCGATGGGTGGCGACCAGGCCCTGGGCAGCATCTATGAGATGCGGACCTACACCTATGAGCCTGGCTCCATCCCCGAATTGCTGAAGCGCTGGGAGGCGTCTCTTCCAGGACGGGAGAAGCATTCGCCCCTGGCTGCGGGTATGTACACTGAATTTGGCGGCTTAAATCGCTGGATGCACATCTGGCCGTACAAGGACCTGAACCACCGGGCCGAGATAAGGGCGAAGAAGATCGAAGGTTGGCCTTCCGGCGCGCCGGGCCGGGTCCGGCAGGAAAACAAGATTATGGTGCCGGCCAGTTTTTCACCGATGCATTAGCCAACCGTTTTTCGGGAAAGCACGAATGTCTTGTGAGACAGAACTATGGTGATAAGACACCACATCTACAAAGTTGACCAACGGGTGCTGATCAGAAGCCGTGACGGAGGACCATTCATGCCGCCGTCGGAAGGGGCGAAAGGCGCACTGGGAGTTATTGCGCCCCAATTATTTCAAGAATGGGCCGGCACGTTTTTAGAACGGGAGCCCGACGTTCCTCCGGAGTATTACGTCACCATCGATAATGGAATCACGGAGACGATCTCCGAAGACTGGTTGGAGCCGGCCCCGCCGGGTTCGCCTCCGCCACCCGAGGAATCTCATCCTTGGCCGACATAGGCTGTTAAGTAGATTCAGAGAAAAGTAAGAGACTCCCGGTTTTGATCCGGGGGTCTCTTACTTTTCGTGCTTCCGATCTAAATTGAGATCTAATCAGAGAGGAAAAGTGGCAAAAGATTACCTCAATTGGAGCCAATACTATCGGAGTTAAGGAATGATTTCGATAGCGCCTTTGGTGGAATCAGTTTCGAGGCCACGAATTCTGAATATGATCCGATTATGGTCTGGATGGATATCCGAATCTTACGGTGCCCAGTGGCATTCTCGATCTAGTTCGGTATCGCCTCAGATATAATGTATGAAGGGACCACGGCCATATTCTCGGTCAGAAAGCGCTGATAGTCGGAACTTCGATACTGTGCTGCGCGTTGCGCCCCAGGGTCGAAATGAGGCGCTGTCACTCCGATTACCAGTGCTACGGACAAGACCAATGAAAATTTGATTACGTTATTGCGCCGCATGAAACCCTCGAGCGATCCAGAATTGGCGGTTAGGCTCAGTATTTACCAATCTGGCTGATAGATAGTCTGAGACGGGTGTGAGTTATGTCGAGGCCGTAAAAAGGTCTTGGGCAGACGAGCGTGGGGTTGAACTGGCTTTCTCAAATGG
>VFHF01000183.1 GCA_009392095.1 SAR202 cluster bacterium | reverse complement strand
CAATGGATATCACAGATCGCGAGCTGTTAAACAAGATTCAAACCCCATTTCCCATGGTCGACCAGCCATACCAGCAACTTGGCGAGGAGATTGGGATCAGCGAACAAGAGGTCATTGACCGCTTAACCGTGCTGAAGAAATCCAATGTCCTGCGCCAGATAAGCGCAATCTTTGATACCCGCCGCCTGGGCTTCAAGACCACCTTGGTGGCCATGGCCTACGAACCAGACCAGTTACATAAAGCAGCGATGGAGATCAATAAGCACCCCGGCGTGAGCCACAATTACGCACGGGAAGGGTCCTACTACAATCTGTGGTTCACGCTAGCCGTGCCTCCGGAACACGACCTTGAAGCCACTGCCGATTACATGGCCCGCAAGACCGGGGCGTTGGAACAGCGGATCATGCCCACCAAACGGTTCTTCAAGATCGGCGTCAATTTCGACATGGTCAACAAAAAGGGATCTTCGTTTAATTTCTCTCCCGACAACGTCCAGAATCAAAAGTCCGGCGGAGAGAGCGCAGAAAGCAAAGAAGCCGCCGACTCCTGGAACAAGGCGGTGCCGGTAACCGAAGTTGAGAAGGACGCAATACGAGGGATGCAGGAAGACCTGGAGCTGATTCCCCGCCCCTACGACCAGATCGCCAAAGACTTGGGAATGTCCACCGATGAATTGTTCGCATTAGCCAAAGATTTCCAAGACCGGCGCATTATGCGGCGCTACAGCGCAGTGCTGCACCACCGCAAATCCGGATTCAAGGCCAATGCCATGATCGTTTGGAAAGTACCCGAAGAGCGCTCCGAGGAAGTTGGCCTGACGATGGCCGCCCACGACGCTGTGACTCACTGTTACGAACGACCGACGTTCCCGGACTGGCCCTACACTCATTTCACCATGGTCCACGCGACCACTCCCGAAGGTTGCGAGGAGATCAACAATGAGATCGCCGAAGCCACTGGGATATCCGAGCGTCTGGTGTTATACAGCACCAGGGAATACAAAAAGACCCGGGTCCGGTATTTCGTGCCCGATTATGACGAGTATCTCGACACCGAAAAACCCGACGCTGTGATCACAGCCTAAACCAGAGAGCATATGACATCCTTTTACCCCGTTTTCCTTAACCTGACCGGACGCCGGTGCGTCGTCATTGGCGGTGGACAGATCGCCGAGGGCAAGATCACAAAGCTGATCGATTCAGAAGCTAAGATCACCGTGATTAGCCCTGATGCCACACGAGGCATCCGCGACGCCGCAGACCGCGGCGCCATCAAGTTTCACGAACGCAAGTACAAGAACGGCGACCTTCAAGACTCGTTCCTAGCCATAGCGGCCACCAACGACCGGGTGGTCAACCAAGAGATCTTTGAAGAAGCCGAGAAGCTGGGCGTATTGCTCAACGCAGTCGATGACCCTCCCCGCTGCTCGTTCATAGCGCCGTCCATCGTGAAACGCGGCCCAGTGACACTGGCGATCTCCACCGGCGGGGCCAGCCCGGCTTTGGCCCGCAAGCTACGGGAGACCCTGACTGACTCCCGGGACTTGGAATGGGTGGACGCAACCGGCGTCCTCTCCAAAGCCCGCCAGGTCATCAAAGACGAACAGGTAGCGATAGACCCGCAACGCTGGCAATGCTGCATGACTTCGGATTTCTTAGCCCTGGCAAAATCCGGCCGCGAGGATGAGGCCATAGAGGTTCTGCTTGACGGTCTGCTGGGCAAGGATTCCAAAGGCAAGTGCTCAAACATAGCCGAATGCGTCTCCGGCGGCTGCCAAGTGAGGAACCAAAGCCGTCACGATTCGGCCGAAAATAGGAACGGCCAAGACCGCATGGCCCAGGCCGCGGGGGACTAACCCCTTGACCACCAGCGACTCAGAGGATAATTCCGGTAGTGCTCGCGGGCCGGCCATCAAGGTCGGCAGCCGCGGCAGTGCCTTGGCCCTGATCCAAGACCATGTGGTGATCAACCGCCTGAAAACCAACAACCCGGCCCTGAATTTCGAGGTCGACACCGTACGGACCCGGGGCGACGTTGACCAAACCTCGCATTTGGCGAGCATGGGCCTGGGAATCTTCGTCAAAGAACTGGAACAAGAGCTTTTGAACGGCAAGCTGGACATCGCTGTGCATAGCCTCAAGGACATGCCCACCCAGTTAACCGACGGCCTGATCCTGGGAGCGGTGCTGGCGAGAGAAGACCCGCGGGATGTCTTGGTAAACCGCTACAACTGCCCACTTGATGGTCTCCCCCCCGGCGCCAAGATCGGCACCAGCAGCCCCCGCCGGGCCGCCCAATTAAAGAAGTACGCTCCTCAGGTAGAGGTCGTTTCCATCCGGGGGAACGTGGAGACCCGGCTTAGGAAGGCCCAGGGCGAGGAGGCTGACGGGGCTATCCTGGCTGCCGCCGGTATGATTCGGTTGGGACTGCAAGACCAAGTCGCTGAATATCTATCCACCTCGCAGTTCGTGCCGCCGCCCGGACAGGGCATACTAGCCGTGGAGGCGCGGGCGGACGACCACCGGATGCTGGAATTGTTGAGCGCCATCAACGACGCAGACACCCGCTACGAAGCCACGGCGGAACGGGCTTTTCTGGAAAAACTTGGCGGCGGCTGCAGCATCCCGGTAGGCGCTTATGCGCAATGCGTCGAAGACATCATGGTCATGACGATATACATGAGTACCGAGGACGGTGAAAAAAACTTCACAACCAAGGTACGGGGGCTGAAACGAGATCCTCTACAGCTAGCCGGCGACGCCTACCTAGCCTTGGTGGAACAGGGCGGCGCTGATCTGGTGGCGGCTGCCAGAGCGAACCAAGGGTAATCAACCGCCAATAGAATTTTTAAGTGGGCATCTTTTTAAGGTGGAATCATTGACCGGTAGAGTGTATCTGGTGGGAGCCGGACCCGGCGACCCCGGCCTAATCACAGTCAAGGGAATGCAAGCGCTGGAGCAGGCCCAAGTCGTCGTTTACGACCGCCTGGTAGACCCGATCCTCTTGAACGCCGTCCCAGAAGACGCCGAACGTATCTTCGTCGGCAAAGCCCGCGGGCGCCAACAACTGACCCAGCCGGAGATCAACCAACTGCTTGTGGACAAAGCATCTCAGGGGTTCACCGTGGTGCGCTTGAAGGGCGGCGACCCATTCGTGTTTGGCCGTGGCGGGGAAGAAGCCCTCGAACTCAAAGCCAACGGCCTGCCATTTGAAATCGTCCCCGGCGTTACTTCAGCTATCGCCGGACCAGCCTACGCGGGCATACCCCTGACCCACCGGGGCATCTCGACGACGTTCACAGTCGTCAGCGGCAGCGAAGACCCATCCAAGCCCGAGTCCACCATCCCCTGGGAGGTCCTGGCCAAGAACGGCGGCACCCTGGTGGTGCTAATGGGATGGGCGTCTCTGGAAAAGATCCTGGCCACCCTGCAACAAGAGGGCCTACCTTCCAGCACGCCCGCAGCTCTGGTGCAGTGGGGCACCTGGAGCGACCAGCGCACCGTTACGGGAAACATCGGCAACATCCTCGAGGAAGGCCAAAAAGCTGGCCTGACTCCTCCGGTGATCACGGTCATCGGCGCGGTAGTCAACCTCCGGGAAGAACTAGCTTGGTTCGACACGCGGATACTGTTCGGCAAGCGAGTACTGGTGACCCGCTCCCGCTCTCAGGCGTCACGGCTGTGCACCCTGCTGGAGCAGGCCGGAGCCAACGCGGTGGAACTGCCGACCATCCAGATCGTACCCCTGAAAGACTTCTCTCTTCTGGACGCCACGCTGGAGAAAATATCTGATTACCAGTGGGTGATATTCGCTAGCGCTAACTCTGTTAAGTCGGTATTCGAGCGGCTTGAACTGCAAGGGAAGGACGCGCGGGCGTTGGCCGGAACGACCATTGGCGCCATCGGCCCCGCCACCGCACAGGCATTGGACCGCAGGGGAATCACCGCTGATTTCGTGCCCAGCCGTTCGGTTGCCGAGACTATCCTCGATGAACTTTCAGGCCAGGACTGGAATGGCGTTTCTGTTTTGCTCCCCGCATCCGACATCGGCCGCGACGAACTCGAAAAAGAACTCTCCGCTATGGGCGCCCAGGTCAACCGACTGGCGGCCTATCGGAACGTGCCGGTGGAGGGCATAAGCGACTTGGCCAAAAAAGCTTTTCTTGACGGCATCGATGTCGTAACCTTTACCAGTTCCTCCACGGTGCGTAACCTGGTTGAGATGCTGGAGGGTGACCTCGCAGGTCTGGACGCCAGTTTCATCGCCTGCATCGGCCCGGTAACCGCCGCCACCGCCCGCGAGATGGGACTGCGGGTAGACCTGGAAGCAACCGAGCACACCGTCGAAGGCCTGGTGGATGCGCTGACCAACCATTTCGCCGGAGGCAAGCTTTCCCGCAAGTAGGATTAGGAGAAAAGGACGTCATGACCAGCTTCCCTGACTCACGGTTGCGCCGCCTGCGCGGTAGCGAACCCATGCGCAACATGGCCCGGGAGACCCGCCTCACCGTAAAAGAGTTCGTTTATCCCCTGTTCGTGGCCCACGGACACGGCGTCAAAGAAGCCATCGAGCCCATGCCCGGCCAGTTTCAGATGTCGCTGGACGTGCTGTCCGAGGAGGTTGGCGAGGCCCTGGAATTGGGCATCCCTTCCGTTCTGCTGTTCGGACTGCCCGCCGAGAAAGACCCCCTGGGCACCGAAGGGTATGACCCCGAAGGCATCGTGCAAGAAGCCGTGCGGATGATCAAGAAAGACCATCCCAACATGATGGTGGTAACCGATGTCTGCATGTGCGAGTACACCGACCACGGACACTGCGGCGTCATCGACAACAACCGGATCGATAATGACCAAACTCTAGAACTCCTGGGCAAGACCGCTGTATCCCACGTTCAAGCCGGCGCCGACCTTCCGGCGCCATCGGCCATGATGGACGGACAGGTCTGGGCGATCCGCCAAGCGTTGAACGACCAAGGCTACGAAGATGTGCCGGTCATGGGTTACGCGGCCAAGTATTCGTCAGGGTTCTATGGGCCGTTCCGGGTGGCCGCCAATTCAACGCCCCAATTCGGAGACCGCAAGGGCTATCAGATGGACCCGGCCAACGCCCGCATGGCCATGCGCGAGATCGAAGCCGATATAGCCGAGGGCGCAGACATCGTGATGGTGAAACCCGCCCTGTCCTACCTGGACGTTATTCGCCAGGCCAAGGACCGGTTCGACCTGCCTCTAGCCGCCTACAACGTCAGCGGCGAGTACTCCATGATCAAAGCCGCAGCCGCCAACGGGTGGGTCGACGAGAAGACGGTCATCATGGAAGTTCTGACCTCCATCAAACGCGCCGGAGCCGATACCATTCTCACCTACCACGCCAAAGAAGTGGCGAAGTGGCTGAAAGAAGCGGAATAGACACCAATCGGACATCGATCAAACCAGCGTTGAAAGAGACAGAAGAATATTCAATCGCCGATATTTTTAATCAGGACGTTGCATGCAACTTAGCAAATCGGAAGCACTATTCGCCGAGGCCCAGAAATACATCCCAGGCGGCGTTAACAGCCCGGTCCGGTCGTTCAAAGCCGTAGGCGGCACTCCGCCCTTCATCGCCCGAGGTAAGGGATCACGGGTCTGGGACGTGGACGGCAACGAATACATCGATTATCTAGGTTCCTGGGGACCGCTGGTCCTAGGACACGCTCACCCCGCAATCGTTGAAGTCCTGAAGAAAACAGCCGAAGGCGGTACCAGCTTCGGCGCGCCTGTGGAACAGGAAGTAGAACTGGCTAAGATGATCTGCGAAGGGCTGCCGTCAGTGGAATCGGTCCGGCTGGTCAGCTCCGGCACTGAGGCCTGTATGAGTGCTATCCGGCTGGCAAGGGCCTTTACCAACCGCGACAAGATCATCAAGTTCGCCGGCTGCTACCACGGCCATGCCGACGGGCTGCTGGTCAAGGCCGGGTCCGGCGCTTTGACCCACGGCATCCCCACCAGCGCGGGAGTTCCCGAGTCATACGCCAGCGAGACTCTAGTCGCCGACTACAACGACATCGAGTCTGTGGAGCGGTTCTTCGAGGCCAATCCCGGAGGTATCGCCGCCATTATCATCGAGCCGGTGGCAGGCAACATGGGCGTAGTCCTACCACGAGAGGGGTTCTTGGCAGCGCTGCGAAAGATCAGCCAAGACAACGGCGCTCTGCTCATCTTCGACGAAGTCATCACCGGGTTCCGGGTCGGGCCCAACGGCGCCCAGGGCCTGTACGGAATCGCTCCAGACATCACAACCATGGGCAAGATCATCGGAGGAGGACTGCCGGTGGGGGCCTACGGCGGGCGAAAAGACGTGATGGGGATGGTCGCGCCCTTGGGCGCCATGTACCAGGCAGGCACGCTATCGGGCAACCCTCTGGCGGTGAGCGCCGGGATCGCAACCCTGACCGAACTGCAGAAACCTGGCGCCTTCGAGCGGCTGGACAGCCTGGCCCAGCGGCTGACCGACGGTCTGACGAAAGCCTTTCAAGCGATGGGGATACCCTGCACCATCAACCGAGTGGGTTCGATGTTCACCGGTTTCTTCAATCCCGGTCCGGTAGAGGGCCTGGCTAATGCCGAGGGTTCGGACACAGAGATGTACGGACGTTACTTCCACGCGATGCAAGAGCAGGGGGTCTACATCGCGCCATCCCAGTTCGAGGCCGGCTTCGTCTCCACTGCCCACACTGAGGCCGACATCAACGCCACGATCGCCAAGGTCGAGGCTGCGTTGAACAGCCTGCGGTAATCCCCTAAAAATACGTAGACAAAAAGGCTCCCCGGTGGCGGGGAGCCTTTTTAATTTGCCATGATTGGGTTGTGGCTTACGCGCCGTATCGTGCTGTAGAAAGCGGATCGCTGTAGGTCTCACCCTTGGTGGCCCAAAATGCGGCGGCGATGGCGTCACAAGTCGCGACCAATTCCTCGCACTTGGCCATATCGACATTCTGCTTGCACTGGCCGGCCAGTTTCAACGCGGCGTTGAACGTTCCGTGCAGGTCGAAGCCGTCCGGAGTGTTCGGCCAACCGTAATCGGCCCAGAGCACCGCTAGCTCGTGCTTGCAAGTCTCGGCATGTTGCTCTTTGACTTCCACATACCGGGCGATCTTGTTGGCGTAATCTGCAAATCCAGCAGCGTCACCGTCACCAGGACGCTCTAACGCCTGTATTCGCAGCGTCATCTTCTGGACGGTCTGGGCGGCGATCTTGGCGGAAACGGGATCGTAGATACCGCACGGGATATCACAATGGGCTAGGGCGATCTGTGGCTTGATCCAGCCTAGGGGGTTAAACATGGCAGCCTCTCCTGACTACACCTGATTTTTTAAGCAAGCATCAGCGTAATCAATATTGGGTAGGGACGCAACCCCTGTTTCGTGCCTGACCTGACCATGCGAAGCAACCATCTTGTAACCACTTAGTATAGCCACTTATAATTGCCCAATTACGCGATATCACAGCCCGTCGCGTATCGATAAACCATTTTGCAATGATTCGGTGATTTTTCAACCCCCAGGAGATGACCCAGTGGCGACAAAATCTAGACCCTCCCATATGAGGCACCGCAGCAGTGAGTTGGTTGACGGCCCTAATCGAGCACCGTCCCGGGCCATGCTGATGGCCATGGGCCTGACCCAAGACGACATTAAAAAGCCCTTCGTCGCCATCGCCAACCTAGCCAGCGATGTCACCCCTTGCAACGTGCACCTAGACCGATTCGCCCAGGCGGCCAAAGAGGGGGTGCGCGCTGAAGATGGAGTCCCTTTCGAATTCGGCACCATCACAGTAAGCGACGGCATCTCCATGGGCACGGAGGGAATGAAGACTTCATTGGTCAGCCGGGAAGTCATCGCCGACTCCATCGAACTGGTCACCTTCGGTGAGCGCATGGATGGGCTGATTACCATCGCCGGCTGCGACAAGAATATGCCCGGCTGCATGATGGCCATGGCCCGTTTGAACGTGCCGTCCATCTTCATGTACGGCGGGTCTATCATGCCCGGACAATTCCAAGGCAAAGACGTAAATATCCAAGACGTGTTCGAGGCTGTTGGCGCCTACGCTAAGGGCGACATGAGCCTGGAAGACCTCACAGCGCTGGAATGCGTGGCCTGTCCCGGCGAGGGTTCATGCGCCGGCTTGTTCACCGCCAACACCATGTCCACCAGCATCGAAGTTTTGGGCATGTCCCTCCCCGGCGACGCCTCCATCCCGGCCATAGACCCCCGGAAACTGGGCGAGGCCCGGGACGTAGGACGGACCTTGATGCGGCTTCTGGAAGAAGATGTACGCCCCCGTGACATCCTGACTAAGCAGGCCTTCGAGAACGCCATCACCGTGGCCGTGTCCATGGGCGGCTCGACCAATTCGGTGCTGCACTTGATAGCAATCGCCCGGGAGGTTGATATCCAATTGACCCTGGATGACTTCGACCGCATCAGCCGCAACACCCCTTACATCGCCGATATGAAGCCGGCCGGGCAATACGTCATGTCCGACCTCAGCCGTTACGGCGGCATCGCCCTGGTCATGAAGCGGCTATTGAACGCCGGCTTACTCCACGGCGACGCCATGACCGTGACCGGCAAGACCCTGCGGGAAAACGTCGAATCCATGGAGACGACCGAAGACCAACCGGTGATCTACCAGGTCGATGCGCCACGCAGCCCCACCGGCGGGTTGGCCATACTTCGGGGCAACATCGCGCCCGACGGCGCGGTGATCAAGGTCGCCGGGCATCAGGAACGGGTCTTCGAGGGTCCGGCCCGGGTCTTCGACCAAGAGCCGGCCGCATTCCAGGCCATCCAGCGAGGCGATATCAAGGCTGGAGACATAGTCATCATCCGCTACGAAGGCCCCAAGGGCGGGCCGGGCATGCAAGAGATGCTGTCCGTTACCGCTGCCATCGTTGGGCAGGGATTAGGCGAGGACGTTGCGCTGATCACCGACGGCCGGTTCTCCGGCGCGTCCCACGGCCCCATGGTCGGTCACGTAGCGCCTGAGGCAGCGGTGGGTGGACCCATCGCGTTGCTGCAGGAAGGCGACATCGTGACGCTAGACATCCCGGGCCGTAAATTGAACGTGAAACTCACCGACGAAGAACTGGCGGCCCGGCAGAGTAAGTGGCAGCCGATTCCGCCCAACTACACCACGGGCGCGCTGGCCAAATACGCCAAGCTGGTGTCATCCGCTTCGCAAGGAGCGGTGACCCACTAAAAAGGTTTTGCCCGCGGGCTGGTTTAACAAAACGACGGCCTTCCCTCCAGGAAGATTGGAGATTTGGAAACATGGCTCAACAACCCAGAGACTACGGCAAAGAAGCGATAGACCGCCACCGAGAAACTCGGGGCAAGGTCAGCATCGCCCCTAAGATGGTAGTAGAAACACTGGATGATTTGTCCATCGCTTACACACCTGGCGTAGCCTCGGTCTGCATGACCATCCACGCCGACAAATCGGAATCTTACCACCTGACAAACCGGGCCAATACCGTGGCGGTGGTCACCGACGGATCGGCCGTGTTGGGACTGGGTAATATCGGCCCCGAAGCAGCCATGCCGGTGATGGAGGGCAAGTCCATCCTTTTCAAGGGCCTGGCCGACATCGACGCCTTTCCAATCTGTCTAGCTACTCAGGACAACGACATCATAATCCAGACAGTGCGCGCGCTGGCCCCCAGCTTTGGCGGCATCAACCTGGAAGACATCGCCGCACCGCGATGCTTCGACATTGAGGATGCTTTACAGGACCTGGGCATTCCCGTCTTCCACGACGATCAACACGGCACGGCGATCGCCGTACTCGCGGGGGTAATGAACTCGCTCCTAGTTACCGGCCGCAAGATCGAAGACACCAAATTCGTCTTCGCCGGTGCTGGGGCCGGAGGTATCGCCTCCACAAAACTGCTCATGGAACAAGGCGCCACCCATGTGACCCTGGTAGACAGCACCGGAATCATCCACAAGGACCGGTCGGACCTGACGGCGGTGAAATCCGCCATGCTTGAGACCACTAACCCGGATAATACCCAGGGCGGCATGGCTGAGGCGATGCGTGGGGCCGATGTATTCATCGGTCTTTCAGCGGCCGACGCTGTAACCGCCGAGATGGTCTCTTCCATGGCCAAGGACTCAATAGTGTTCGCCATGGCCAACCCCATCCCAGAGATCTGGCCGGACGAAGCCCGCGCCGCCGGCGCCTCCGTTGTAGGCACCGGTCGCAGCGACTTCCCCAACCAGATCAACAACAGCCTGGTCTTTCCGGGCGTGTTCCGGGGGGCACTGGACTCCCACTCGACCAGAGTAACCACTCGCATGAAGCTGGCCGCCGCCAACGCGTTAGCGGCTCTGATTGCAGAGCCCACACCTGAGATCATCATCCCCTGGTCTCTGGACAAGCAGGTAGCACAGACCGTCGCCAAAGCAGTGTCTGACGCCGCTTAGCGCTGTAATGCTATCTCCATCCCCATCCTGCGTAACCGTAGAGTCCCTGGACCGCTTCCAGGCTAATCTGCAATCGCTAGTTGCCGAGAAGGCCAAGACGTTGCCGAGCCTCCGATACTGCGACCTGCGCATCGAGGTCAGGGAAGAGAAGGGCGCGGTGGCGGAGAACGGCTCGGAGAAAGGTAGCTCCGAGGACTACGCCTTCGACTTTGGCGTCCGCGTCATTGCTGGCGGACGTACTTCCTCCTCCGGTTATTACGGCAAGGTTTTGGGCACAACTGATCTAAGCCGTTTGGAAGATGTGGTCTGGGACGGCATCCGCCAGGCCCACGGCCGCGCCCATGCCAGCGCCAGGCAAAAATCGCAGATGCGGGGCCGCTACGAGACTCTAGGCAGCAACCTCACGCCAAGTGACCTCGCCCCGGTGGTTGTCCACCAGGCTACGGTCCCGGCCAACTTCAGGGTCGACCCCCGGCAAGTTCCCTTGACTGACACCATCGCCATGGCCGTTGACGGCTGCAAGCAGATGCAGAGCCAGGGCAGCAACATCGTCTATTCCGCCTGCTCGGCCTCGACGTTCCTGCTCCGGGAACTATTCCTCAGCTCGGACGGCGCGAACATAGACCAGAGCTTCGCCCAGACCGAAGGGTTCGCCATCGCCATCTGCTCCAGCGAGCACGGCAACTATGAACTCTACGACTTCACCGGCCACCAACGCGGCTGGGAGATATTGACCGAGGGCTATTCCAACGGTCCTATCATCTTGCCTAACTTCATGGACTTCTGCCGGACGCTTGGCGCGGACGCAGTGGAAGTAGCCGCTGCACCGCCCCTAAAACCGCCCGACAAAGAGGTAACGGTCGTCACCAACCCTCACTTCAACACCCTGCTGGTCCACGAAGTGGTCGGCCATCCCTCGGAGTTGGATCGGGCACTGAAGTACGAGACGGGTTACGCCGGGCGTTCCTGGTTCCTAAAGGACATGCAGGACAACCAACTGGGCAACCAGATCGCATCGCCTATGGTCACAGCCTATTCGGACCCAACCATGGAAGGTTACGGCTCTTTCAGCTACGACCACGAGGGAACACCGGCCCGACGTGCCTACATCCTGAGAGACGGCGTATTGGAGGAGTTCCTGAACAACCGCCAGACGGCGGCAATCATGGGGGTTGAGCCCAACGGGTCGGCCCGCTCCACTGAGGCACAATTGGTACCCCTGATCCGCATGACCAACACCGTCTTCGGTCCGGGACAACAGGACCCCCAGAGCATCATCGCCGACGTCGAAGACGGTTACTACATCTCGGGGCACCGGACGCCGTCCATCGCCGAATCCCGAGAGAATTTCCGCATCACGGCGGTGAAGGTCTACGAGATCAAGAACGGCCAGTTAGGCCGGCTGTACCGGGACGGCGGCATCACCTCGGACAGCCGCGACTATTTCATGTCCATCGACGCCGTGGGCAACGACCTGAGGGTGAACCCCATCCCCAACTGTGGCAAGGGCCAGCCTATGCAGGCCAAGCGAATGAGCAACGGAGGACCGACCATGAGAGGCATCGCCCGTCTAACGGGGCCGGGCTAGCTGGGCTGGAGCCGTGTAAGCTATGACAGTGGCCTTGATAATCATCGGTGTAGTCGCCCTTTCATCCACGGGGTTGGCGATAATCTTGATGTTCCGCCTGCTCAAGTCCCAAGGCGACTCTCAAAGCCAAGATAGCGCCTTTGGCCATCAGGTGGGTGAGATCCGCCAGGGCATGGACCGGGTCAACGAGGCCATCCAGAACCTGAATGTCGACCGGGCCAAACAGTCGGAACGTCTCGAAACCATGCTCACCAGCTTGAATAGCAGCTCGTCGGCCCTCAGGGACATCCTGGCCAACACCCAAGCTCGGGGACAATGGGGTGAGCGGATGGCCGAAGACGTGTTCCGGATAATCGGCTTTGTTGAACACGTGAATTATGTGAAGCAGGCCACCGTCACCGATGGGAGTTCGCGCCCCGATTTCACCATATTCATGCCAGAAAACAAGAAACTAAATATGGACGCTAAATTCCCATTGACGAACTACGTTCGGTTGGTGGAAGCAGGTACTGAAGAAGAGGCCCAACAACATAGCCTCGCCTTTCTGCGTGACGTTCGAGACCGGGCCAAAGAAGTCGTCGGCCGGAATTACATCAACTCAGAAGACAATACCCTGGACTACGTCCTAGTTTTCATTCCCAACGAGCAGATGTTTCACTACATCCAACAGCACGGGGCCACGGTGGTGGAAGAAGCGCTCCGCAACCGGGTGGTGCTCTGCTCACCCATCAGCCTGTTCGCGATCCTTAGCGTCATCCGACACGCTCTGGATAACTTTGCCATCGAGCAGGCTTCCAACGAGATACTGTCCGAGCTGGCTATCTTCGACCGGCAATGGAAGCTTTTCGCAGCGCAGATGGAGACCGTGGGGCGGCGTATCGAATCAGCACAAACCAGCTTCGAGTCCCTTAAAGGCACCCGAAGCCGGACGTTAGATCGTCCATTGCAACGCATCCAGGAAATCCGCAAACAGCGGGACACCCCCGACGCCACCGAGGTCGATTCCATCGAATCGGAAGACCCCGTTGCCCTGCCCGAAACCGAGTTGGTTGAAACGTATGCCGAAGAGAAATGATGCCCTACCAGCCGGAAGAGAATAGATAGATTGTTATCTGTAGCTGAACTGCGCCGCGCCGTTAAGAACGCCCTGGCCTTCGCTTCCTCCCAGCCCGATGTGGCAGAGGCCGAGGTTTTTGCTTCGGCTGGGGCAAACCTGACGGTCCGCCTCAATTACACCTCCCACATTCCCAGCAACGGTGTGGAGGAGCCCAAGTCCACTGAGGGTTACGGTATGGGCATCCGGGCGACATTCCGAACACCAGGCGGCATCAAGACCGGGTTCGGCAGTGAGCCCACCGACCTATCGGTGGATGGGGCCGCACGGGCTTTGGAAAAGGCCCGCTACGGCGCGGTCTCGGACACCGAGTTCGTTTCGCTGCCCAAACTGGAATCGCCCCACCGGGCGGCCACAACAAACGACGAGCCTCTGGCCAATTACGACCCGGCGTTGATGCGTATCGGCGGCAAGGGTCTAGTTGACGCCGGTTGGCGCATGATGGACCGGGCGCTGGACGCGTTTCAGTCGTCGGAAGACCTGATGGGGATAGCCGGTTCGGCGGAAAAGATGTCTGAGTTGGGACTAATCTTGGGCGGGGACGTAGTCATGCTCCAGGACCGTATGTCCATTGCGTCAACCCACATCCCCAAGGTTCAAACCGAACAAAACACCCTCATTATGTCATTCGCCACGGCCATGATCGAGAGCCAGGCCAGCAAGGGTAGCGGGTGGTCCGTGGCCAGTAAGTTGGCCGAATTTAATGGGGAAGCTGCTGCCGAGGCCGCGCGTAACGCTATCGAGTCCATGGACGGCCAACGGATCCCCACCGGCGAATACAACGTAATCCTAGGACCCCAAGCCGTGGCTGAGATTCTGGAATGGGTGCTGATGCCGGGACTCTCCTTGGACATGTTCTACGCTGGCGCTTCGCCCTTCATGGGCAAGCTGGGCCAGGCGGTGGCGTCAGCGGACTTCAACCTGTACGACGACGGGGCGGCGCCCGGACTGCCCAGTTCCAAGTCAATCACCGACGAGGGCCTACCCACCGGGCGGACTGATTTGATCCGCGGAGGCGAACTCTCGGGCCTGTTGGCCGACTACTACAATTACCAACGCATGTTAAACGACCCCACTGGCCGGGAGAAGCTGGGAGTCAATCCGTCTGACGCGCTAGCGAAAATTGCCCCGCGCAACGGGTTCCGGCCCGGCAACGGCGGCGGCCGTAACTTTGGCGCCATGCCGGGTGCGGTATCCAGCAACCTGGTCATCGAGGGGACCCCGGGCCACAGCAAAGAAGAATTGCTGCGGCTAGTGGGAAACGGCGTGTACATCGGCCGTATCTGGTACACCTACCCGGTTAACGGCACCACCAGCGGCGACTTCAGCGGGACAATCATCGGCGATTCCTATCTGATCAAGGACGGCCGGTTCGCCGCCCCGCTCAAGCCCAACACGGTACGCATGAACGACAATGTACTCCGGCTGATCAACAGCACCCTTGGCATAACGGCCCAGCGCCGGGCCACTGTGCGCTGGTCGTCGGACCAGGTTACCTGGGCGCCGGAGATTGCGGTATCCGGCTTCGGTCTTGAAGAGATTTCCGAGTACATGGAGAGCGTCTAATGGCCTTTGAAAACATCAGTTTCGAAAAGATGGACGGCGTTGGCATTATCACAATGAACCGCCCCGAGTCTAGGAACGCACTGACTCTGGAGATGGTAGCCGAGATGGGGGGAGCGATCGAGGCCTGCAAGAGAGCCGATGTGCGTTCCGTGCTCCTCACAGGAGCCGGCGGCGGGTTTTGCTCCGGCGCTGATCTTAAATTCCTCGTGGAAAACCTGGAGAGCGGCGGCCCAGAAAAGATTCAAACCTATATCCGCAATCTGGCCAACAACTTGCACCACGATGTCGTTATGGGGCTACGCCAATTGGGAAAACCGGTGGTCGCCGGCATAAACGGCGTGGCGGCGGGTGCGGGCTTCAGTCTGACCTTGGGTTGCGACGTCCGGGTGGCGGCCAACAACGCCCGGTTCCTGATGGCCTATGCCAACATCGGCGCGCCGGCCGACGGTGGATCAACCTATCTGCTTCCTCGCCTGGTCGGCGCTAGCCGGGCCATGGAGTTCTACCTGGCCAGCCAGCCAACCAGCGCCCAAGCAGCCCTGGACATGGGGTTGGTCAGTCAGGTGGTCGCAGATGACCAATTGCACAAACACGCCATGGAAACCGCCGTCCGCCTGGCCCAAGGACCGACATTAGCCTATGGGCGGGTAAAAGCGCTATTCGAGAGTTCCTGGCAAAACGATATCGAGACCCAACTGGACGCCGAGACCGCTGTCTTTGAGGAAATATGCCTCACAGAGGATTTCCAAGAGGGCGTTAGGGCTTTCACAGAACGCCGCCAGGCACGATTCCAGGGGAAATAGGGCTACTCTAGTTCCGCCACCGTAACGCCGCCGCCGCCAGGGCCTTCTCCATCCTCGGCCGACATCACCAGCGGATGGCCTCCCAAGTACTCCCGGATGGCCCGCCGCAGGGCGCCGGTGCCTTTGCCATGGATCAACCGGATAGAACCGGCGCCGTCCAATGCGGCGTCATTCAGGGCTTCGTCAACCCGGCTAATGGCCTCGTCCACCCGCAGGCCCCGTAAGTCCAATTCGGTATTCGAATTCTTTTTGGGCGCACGGTCCAGGTACACGCCCCGTGACGCCGCCGTCGGGTGTCCTTCGGCCTGCCGGACCAACTGGTACACCGGAATCTTGGCCCGCATAGTCCCTAACAACACCCCTACCCTGTCCTGGTTATCGGGTGGGGAGATGACCTCCACCGGTTGAGCGATCCCGCGGACGTAGACCCGGTCTCCCTCTTTCAAGATCGATTGCCAAGGGACTCGTTCGACTTCGATGGGCGACCAGGACGCCGATTCCAATTGCCGTTGCATATCCCTGACTTCGGTCCGGTGGGCCTCGATCTCCTGCCGGGAAGCCAAGTTGGCCCTGGCATCGGCGTTGGCCCGCGATTCGGCATCTTGCCGAAGCTCGGAGGCTTCCAACGAACGTTCGGCCCTGGCCAGCCGGTCCAATATCCCGCTGATACGGCCCTGCAATTCCTGCCGCGATTCCTCCACCAGATTGGCCTTGGCCAATTCCACGTCGGCTAATTGAGCGTCCAATTCCCGTTGCATACGCACGGCTTCCGACCTAGCAGTCTCGGCCTCTTCCCGCAGTTCCTCCACCACCCGGCGCTCCTGTTGGAGCTCTTGCAACAAGCCCTCGGTGGCCTGTTCCACAGGGGAGATACCGCTGCGAGCGTCGTCGATGACTTCTTGGGGTACGCCCAGGCGCGCGGCGATGGTTAGCGCGTAACTACGTCCAGGAAGGCCCAAGGTCACGTGGTAGGTTGGCTCCAGAGTGCTGGGGTCAAGGTCGACACTGGCGTTGACCATGCCCGGCTCGTCTTGTACGAACCTGGCCACGCCCCTGTGGTGGGTGGTGCCAACCACGAAGGAGCCGATCTTCTGGAAATACCGCAGCACAGCGCTGGCCAGTGCGGAGCCCTCCTCCGGGTCGGTGCTGGTGCCCAGTTCGTCGATCAATACCAGAGAATGGACCGTGGCCCGGGACATGATGCCCTTAACGTTTGTGATGTGGGAGCTGAAGGTGGATAGCGATTGTTGGATGCTCTGTTGGTCGCCGATGTCCGCGTAAACGCCGTCGAACCGAGGAAGATGCGCCTCTTCGGCAGGCACGTGCAGTCCGGCTTGGGCCATCATGGCCAGCAATCCCACGGTCTTCAGTGTTACCGTCTTGCCGCCAGCGTTGGGGCCGGTGATCAGCATCACCTGCTGCTCCCGGTCCAGGTCGATACTGACTGGGACCACGGCGCCGGTGAGCAATGGATGGCGGGCTCGGACCAGTTTCAAGCTCCTTTCTGCCACTTCCTGGTCGGCTACCCACGGAGCAACCGCACCTATGGCTGCGGAATAACGGGCCTTGGCAATGTCCAGGTCAAGTCTGGCCATCAGGTCCAAGGTCAACAACAGGTCTTCGCCGGACATTCCGACCATCCCCGACAACTGGCGCAGCACCCGCTCGACCTCCCTGCCCTCGGCCAGCCGGGCCTCCCGCCAGCGGTTACCGACCTCAATGGCCGGCATGGGTTCGACAAAAACAGTCGCCCCGCTGTCGGACACGTCATGGACGATGCCGGGCACGCGGTACCGCATCTCGGCCTTGATCAGCAACACCATCCGGCCGTTGCGTTGGGTGATCAGCGGCTCTTGAACAACCTCGGCCCGCTGCAGGCGACGCAGGTTGCGTTCCATGATCTCGTTGAGCCGGTTCTGGGCCTGGCGCGCCTCCTGGCGGAGGTTGTGCAACACTGGACTGGCGTTGTCCAGCACCTCACCGGATGGACTAATTGCGCCCGAGATTGCCCGCTCCAAGTCGCCCAACTCTGGGATGATCTCCGAGATGCTAGACAGCATCGGTATCTCTTCGTGGCGACCCAGTTCCGTGCGGTCGTAGCGGGCGGCCCGGAGCAATTCTCTGACCAGGAACAGTTCCTCGCCGCGCAGTAGTCCGCCCAAGAGAGCGCGCTGGAACAGCTCCCGGAAATCCTCGTCCGGCCCAAATTCCAGGTTGCCGTCCTGTTCCAGATACAGCCGGGCCTCCGAGGTCTCCTGCTGGCGGGTGGCGATCTCCAACAGGTCGCGGGTGGGTGTTAGCGCTCTGGCCCGTTCGCCGCCGACCACGGTTTTGGTGTGACTTGCCAGCAGTTCCTGGACCTTGTCGAACTCCAGAAGAGGGCCGGCAAAGTCGAAACCGCCCAAGTTGTTGTTGAACGGCCGGACGTCAGCTCGAGTCCGGAAATAATGGCCACCAGACCTGGTTGGGTTATTGGTTTCCAGTTCAGTGTCGCTCAATATTCACCAATCGAGGACCCAAACGCGGCTTTCGTAGAGGGTCTCTCCCAGGTCGTCCAGAGTGTCACGTTTTGGGTCCCGGATATTCAATCTTCGTTTTAGGGTGATGTTCTTATACTCGTCCAGACGGGGGCAGACCTTCAAAAAGCCGTTCAGCGTGAACTTCTCTCCGCCTAAAACCACGTGGTCTAGCTCGCTGGCCACCGGCTCGAATTGGGCGCGGATGGTCTCGCAGACCTTGACGTACAGCCGCCGCATCTGGCCTTCCCGGACGCGGGTGTAGCGCAGTTGGGACGTGCCGCCGGCATGGTGCTTGCCTTTCACGTAGCGGGAGTCGGTCTTGGATGTAACCAGGTCTCCGCCTCGGTAGACGGCCACCGAGTAGCGCCCCAGCCGCACCAGCACCACCCCAAAGGTGCGTTCCGCGTCCAGCAACGTCCAGAGCGGTCCCTCATCCCAGGTATCGAACCGGTTGCTTACAGTTATGGGGAAAGGCGGCGCGATGACTAAAGCCCGCCCCCCAGCGCGAAAACCAACCAGCCCGCTCCCACTATCCTCTGGCGTTTTACCCAATCGTGCCAGCCGCTCCCGCCATTCGGAGGACTCGGCAGTGTCGCCAGGCTTCAGATAGACCGACGACGCAACTTCTCCCTCGGCGGGCTTTCGCACGTTCAGAAGATTATGCAGCCGGTCTTTGGTGAGCCAGTCTCCGTTGAGTCCAGCGGCAGGCGTGGCGGTCCTGTTTCTAGCTTCGGTCATTATGTTCAGGAAATTGTACCACTGTGGTTTCCTGCTTCCCTGGAGTTTGCCGCTGCCTTAGAATGGCCTCACAAACTAAGACACATCTGGAGAAACGATGGCACCAGAACAAGAACTGACCTCACTCCAACGGCGCGCACGCGTGCTGGAGCGGCTGGACGAGGGGTATAAGAACCTCCATACCTCACTGGAAGGACTCGATCCCGTGGACGCCTTCTTGGGCTCTCGGTGGTCCGTCTGGGAGGTGCTTAACCACCTGGATACCGAAAAGTTCGTCGCGGCGCTGGAACAAATCGTGGCCGGTGACAAGGACATGTTGCCTCCGTTCAATACCCGCGAAACGAAGCTCAAAGCAGACATTGTCCATCTGGACGACAACTACCGGCGGTTCCGCAAGTTGGTGGAGAGCTTGACCGAAGCAAAGATGTCCCAGCAGGTGACGGCGCCCAACCCTGAAAACTCTTTCCCCGGACTGACCCTGCTGGAGTTGGTGGAACGGTCGTCCGGCCATTGGACCGCCCACTCCCGCCAGATCGTGGAGACGCGGAAGTACGTGGAAGCCTTCAACGCAAGGGAACGGGCCGTAACTTTCATCGCTCTAGATCCGGACCGCCCTTCCGAATTAGGCGTTTTAGCCGTGGGCCTTCTAAAACACGCCGACTACGTGGCAGGCACACCAGAAGCCTTGGACGCTGTCCGGAATTCCGCAAGCGGGACGGAGCTGATTCTGAACGGCAAGAACACCAACGAGATTCTCTCCCGCTTGGGCCGGGACGCCCGCGCCGGGCTATGGAGTGTGGTCTGCACCATCGGCAGCCCGTCCGAATCCCATCCCGAGGTGTTAAAGGCCGCCGAACAACACTGCGACAAAGTGGTCATCCAGCAGGCGGGTAAATAGCGCCGCGCCGTTTGCCCAGCCCAACCACTTTTGCTACACTGTCGCCGAACCTCACGCCCGGCTAAAAACGAGCCTAGACGAGCCAGCAGAACGCAAACAACCCCACAGAGGAGCCGCCATGATCTATGAAGTGCGTACCTATACCCTGAAACCAGGCAGCGTTCCTGAATTCGAAAAGAATTTCGCCGCCGCCCTGCCTCACCGCGAGAAATACTCCAAGCTGGGAGCCTTCTGGCACACGGAGATCGGGCCGTTGAACCAGGTGATTCACGTCTGGCCCTACGAAAGCGTGGAAGAGCGCAACAGCATTCGCGCCGAGGCCGGAAAAGACCCCAACTGGCCGCCGCCCAATGACCCCGAGATGTACGTGAACATGAATTCTGAGATCTTCATCCCCGCGCCGTTCATGCGCCCGATGGGTGGAGACCAAGCTTTGGGCGCTCTCTACGAGATGCGCACCTACACCTACAAGACCGGCAGCATCGGCAAAGTAGTCGACATCTGGGCCGAGGCAGTCCCTGCCAGAGAAGAATTCTCCCCATTGGCCGCCGCGATGTACACCGACGTTGGCGGACTGAACAAGTGGGTCCACATCTGGCCCTACGACGACCTAGAACAGCGGAACAAAATCCGTGCCGAAGCCGTAAAAACGCCGTCCTGGCCGCCGCCCACACGAGAGTTTTTGGTGAACCAAGAGAACAAAATCATGGTTCCCGCATCCTTCTCGCCGATGCACTAACGGCCCAGCCGCGTTTTGTACGGGCGAGTGATCAGATAATTGGGAAGAAGGGCCTGCCTGGAAACGTCGGCAGGCTCTTCTTCGTCATTCTGCCCTGCGCCGGGATAACGGAAGAACAGATTTATGAACAACATCGAAGAACAATTGGAACTGCTGGTCACGGCCAACCGCATCCTGGCGCGGGAGGGCGTGGTTGACGCCTATGGCCACGTCAGTATCCGTCACCCGGAACGGCCCGATCGGTACATCCTTTCCCAGTCCCGAGCCCCTGACCTGGTGGAAAGGGACGACCTCATGGAATACACCCTGGAGGGAGACCCCGTGGACCAGCAAGGCCGCCCCATGTATACCGAGCGGCCGATCCACGGGGGCATATATCAGGCCCGGGACGATGTGATGGCCATCGTTCATAATCACTCGCCGACAGTGATTCCCTTCAGCGTCACCACCACGCCTCTGCGGCCCATGTTCCACTTGGCGGCCATTATCGGGCCGGAACTGCCGGTTTGGGACATCCGCGACAAGTTCCAAGACACAAATATGCTGGTCACCAACATGGATCAGGGGCGAGACCTAGCAGCCTGCCTGGGAGACCGCAGGGTGTCGCTGATGCGCGGCCATGGGTGCGTGATTGCCGGCAAGACCATACGCGAGGTAATCATGGCTTCGATCTACCTTCAAGTGAATGCTGGACTCCTGATGGAGTCAATGCGGCTTGGGGATGTTAAATACCTCTCTCCGGGCGAGATCGAAGCGATGACAGATAGCCAGATGAGTCTCACGGGACAGCAGCGTGCCTGGGAGTACTGGGCGAACCGCGCCGGGCGGGGCCGGGGTTCCTGATGGTCCCTCAACCAGAACCGGAGATCGTCGAAGAGATAAAAGCCGCCAATCAGCGATTCTACAACGCCTTCTCCGACTTGGACATCGCCGGCATGGACCGTGTCTGGGAGACCTCGGACCGGGCCATGTGCGTCCACCCAGGTTGGGCTCCCCTAATCGGCTGGGAAGACGTGCGTCAGAGTTGGGACCGCATCTTCCAGAACACCGCTCTGATGCAATTTCAAGTCCGCTATCTGAACGTGGTCGTCCAAGGCGAATTCGGCTTTGTCACTTGTGTTGAGGGCATCACCAGCGTCGTTCAAGGCACCGCCAGTAACTTCAGCACATTCGCCACCAACATCTTTGCCCGCTACGAGGACGGTTGGCGCATAGTCGCCCACCACGCCTCCCAAGGCGGCTGAGCAGGCTACTTAACCCCCGGACTTAGAGTTTCGCTGGCCATAAAACGTGCCGCTTTTCTGACGGCTTCTTATTCCCATTTGATAAGATAGATTCTGCTGCCCGCCTCTTTTTAATGGCGCCGCCGGCGGCCTCACAGCAATAGAAAGGACACCAATCATGGCTACAAATACACCGTCGATGACTAAGACGGAGCGGAACCTTTGGTCGGCCATCGTCGCCGAGGCTCTGGCCCACTTGAAATACAACGCCTACGCCCACCGGGCCCTAGAAGAAGGCCATCCGGAAGTTGCCCAGGTGTTCCAGGAAGTGGCCGGCGCCGAGACGATCCACGGCATGAACCACCTGCGTGTTTCCGGCGCTCTGGAGACGACGTCGGTGAACCTGCGCACGGTGACCGAGGGCGAGTCGAAAGAGTACAGCACCATGTACCCCAAGATGATCCAGGATGCACTGGATGAAGGCCGGCAGGACGCCGCCGATTCTTTCGCCTTGGCCATGGACCGGGAGCGCCATCACCTGGAGGTATTCACCAGTGCCCTTGAACTGTTGGAAGCCAAAACGGCAGCCATTGCCGCCGCAGGCCAGCCTCAGACGGTGGCGGCCATGGAGCCAGTCAATGCTACGGTGGTGGCTGCCGGCAGCCCGCTCAATATCGAGACCGACGGCATGACCATGTCGGACTACGTCAGCGCGGCCACCGAGATCGACCGCGAACGGTGGCGGGTCGCCCGTTTGGGCCGCCTGCGCGAGGTGGTATTCGGCGCCCAGGACGGCCTGCTGAGCACCGTGGCGCTGGTCACCGGTGTGGCCGTGGCCGTCGAGAACCAGACGACCGTCTTGGTCGCCGGTCTGGCCGCAGCCCTGCCGGGGATGCTGTCCATGGCTACCGGCGCATTCTTGGGTTCTCGCGCCGAGCAGGACGTGCAGCGGGCTGAGATTGCCCGTGAGGCACAGGAGTTGGAGGATAACCCAGCCGAGGAATTAGCCGAGTTGGTGGTGTTATACCAACGGGAGGGCAAGACCTACCAGGAAGCCCGGCACCTGGCCGACGAGATCGCGCAGGACAAGGAGTTGTGGCTGCGCACCCTGGTGGAGAAGGAGCTGGGCATCAGTCCCGACGAAACAAGCAGCCCCGTGAAAGACGCCCTCACCATGGGCATCGCATTCATCTTGGCGGCGATCATCCCAATCTTTCCCCACTTCTTCTTGGAAGGCGGGGCAGCCATCAGCATCTCCATCGCAGCGGCACTCACGGGCTTATTCATCCTGGGCGTGGGCAAGGGCCGGCTGGTGCAGAGATCGCCGCTCCTGCAGGGATTGGAGATCCTAACCATCGGGGCGATCTCCGCAGGAATCGGCTTCGGACTTGGCGACTTGATTCCCAGGTTGATCGACTTAGGTTAGGGCACTTAGGTGGTGGGGGCTAGCCGTTAGTGCGGGAGAGGATTCCCTGTGCAGCGGCTATAAAGTCTACTGGGTTGTCGCCCTGCACCAGGTGTCCGGCGTTGTCGATGGTCTCGGTGATGCAATCGGTCATCACCTGTCCCATCTTTGCCAGAGTCTCCTCAGCGAAGATATCGCTGCGGCTGCCCCTAACGACTAGTGAAGGGCAATCCACCGCTTCAACGCATTCCCACAGCTTCTCGGTGTTCCAGGTAGGGTCGTCGCCGCTGCGGGTTCGGTTGCGGGTTGCAGGATCCCATTTCCAAGCCCACTTGCCGTCGGGCATCTGTCGGATACTGTATTTAAGCGCCCCTAAGACCTGCTCTTCGGTCCGGCCGGTGTACTCTTTAACCCGGTCGGCGAACTCTTGGAAGCTGTCCAAGTTATTTGGCAGTTCCCTGAAGTCCCGGATGCGGTCTTGGCCGCGGCGTTGGGTTTCCGGGCCGGTGTCCACGATGGTCAACGACCGCAGGGTCTTCAGGTGCCGCGAGGCCCAGATAAAACTGTTTCGTCCACCCATGGAATGCCCCATGAGGTTGAAGTCGTCCAGCCCGAGTGCTTCCACCACTCCGTCAATATCCGCCTGCATGGCGTCCAGGGAGTAAACGCCGTCCGACGCCCAATCGGTGTCGCCGTGGCCACGTTGGTCCAGAGAGATGATATGGTAGGTCGGAGATAGGGCCAAACTAACGAAGTCCCAACTGTGGGCCTGCTGCGAAACTCCGTGGAGCATGACTAGGGTGGGGTTCGCTGGGTCGCCCCACTCAAGGTAATGAAATTCCAAGCCATTGGCATTGACCGTCCGGTCTTCGGGCTCGTTTTCTTCAGTAAACGGCACGCCCATGCCGCGTGCCGCTTCGTGTAAGGTCAACCCCATTGAATGAGACGCCATCGTTTCTCCTCCGGTCAAAGTCCAAACCCATGATAAACCGAGTGTCAAGATTTCGGACCGGACAACCGGCTATTGAGCGCGGGGCCTGCTCCTGCCATTCACTTTCGGGGTGGCTGATGCTATTATTAGACGGTTGCGATTAACCCGTGCTTGTCCAGATTCCGTAACCACCGTTCCCGATGTAGACAATTTTGGGACCCGGAAGCACAAAACCACCGGAGACCATCGTCCCATGACCACCAACGCAGTACAGATAGAACTAGACCCCCGAGAATTAATGGGCAAAAAGGTCGGGCGTCTACGCCGGGCCGGCATCGTACCCATACACCTATACGGTCCAGGTATGGAACCAAGGGCCCTACAATGCCAGGCCTCCCGGCTGATTCAGGTTTTGGCCACCGCCGGCGGCGCCACGCCGATTCATATCACCATCAACGGCGAGTCCGGCAATCACCTGGCCTTTGCGCGGGAGATCCAGTGGGACCCCAGGCGCGACGACCTTTTGCATGTAGACCTCCTGGCCGCCGACGTAAGCCGTCCGGTAACAGCCCAAGTCCCGATCGTCTTGGTCGGCGAATCCGCCGGCGCCCGCACCGTGAGCGGGACAGTGATGCACCAACTGCGCACCGTTGATGTTCAGGCCCTCCCCCTGGAGATGCCAAACCAGATCGAATTAGACATCTCGGTCATGGAAGACCCGGACTCGGTGCTCCGTGTATCCGATCTGCCGATTCCCGAAACCGCCACATTGCTTAGCGATCTCGAAGAGCTGGTTGTCCGGATCGAGCTACCCCGTGTTGCAGAAGAAGTTGTCGTCGAGGGTGTGGAAGGCGAGGAAGGTGAAGAGGGTGACGAAGGCGGCGCGGCCGAGGCCTCTGAAGAGTAATCGGTGAAGCCGAATCTATGTCTGTCCCGCCAGGTTCAAGCAGCGGGATCTAATAAAGTTTAAGAACGCCGGAGGAGCAAACTCAGATGGGCACGCGGCCTCCGGCGGTTGTTTTGGAGACCGGAAATGTTCCTAACCTACGTCGGAGAATCGGGGATTTCCGGCAACACTATCACAGACTCTTCCCAGCCCCACCAGGTCTACACCGGGCTCTTCGTGCACGAGAGCCAATCGATCTCGATGAACGGAGAGTTTGACGCACTGTGTCGCCGTCATTTCGGCGTGCCTTTGGGTGGAGAAGGCTCCCCAAGCGTGATCAGGCCGGTAGATGTCTTTCAAGGCCTAGGCTACTTTGCTTCCTGGCCCACCCTGAAGAGAAACGAACTTATTCAAGACTGCCTGAACGTGATGGTCCGGCGCCAGACACCGGTTATCACCTCTTACATCAATAAGCAAGAATTCGCCAACGCCAAAGCCGCCGGGAACGACCCGTACATCACAGTCTGGGAGACGCCGACTGGACCTGTGATCAACAAGTTTTTCTTCGCCATGAGCATGTTCCTAGATGAACTTAATATGGCGAATCTATCCGGCGACCAGATCATGGAAGGCGCAATGCCTATCACTAACCATGCTTTGGTGATTGCTCAGAATGGGGCTTCCATTCAGTCAAAGTTCATGTCCGAGTTCCTGCGTTCGGATGAAGGGATAGACGCCACCGGTCTGATCGACGACATCTGCTTCGTAGACCCAGGACACTCTGTGGGAAGCCAATTGTCCAACCTGGTCGCCTTCTTCGTGCGCCGCTGGCTGCAGAACCCGGAGCGGCCTCACCCCTACTTCGACGGCCTTCGCGACAACAAAGTCATCCAGGTCATCTACCCGGTCACTGTCTAGGTGAGAATCACCTCCCGAATTCCGGCGTATATCCACGCCTATTCAGGCTGGCGGTTCCTTTACAAGGCATGGGTCCAGCATTACAATCGCTAGTCAGAATAGACGACGCTTTTCGCTGTTTTTTCTGACTTTCCCACCCGATTATTTCGACCCATTATCTTGACCTTGCAAGCCGGGGACTCTTAAGACCAAATGGCAGACCGAGAAGACACACTTTTGGAGAACCGGGTCACCAAGCTCGCACGCATCCGCGCAAACGGTTTAGACCCATACCCGGCCCGGTTTCACCGCACTTTTGATTCCGCGACGGCCACCGCCTTGTTCGAGGAATTAGAGGAGACCGACCCGCCCGATGAGCGGTTGCAAAACGTCTCCCTAGCTGGACGAATCACGTCCATGCGGACCATGGGCAAGGCCGCCTTCCTGGATCTGCAGGACGCATCAGGCTCCATCCAAGCCCTTCTCAGGCAGAACAATCTGGAAGACGGGTTCGACCTGCTCAAAAACCTGGACATCGGCGATCACTTGGGCGTCCGCGGCAACCTGATCCGCACCCGCACCGGACAGGTGACCATCGATGCCTTAGAACTGACTGTCACGGCCAAAGGCATGCGCCCCTTGCCGGAGAAATACCACGGCCTAAGGGATATGGAGACCCGCTACCGGCAGAGGTACCTGGACCTGATTGCCAACCAAGACGAGGTCATGCCCGTCTTCGTCCTGCGCAGCAAAGTGATCCGTGGGATACGCCGGTTCTTGGACGACCGGGGCTTTTTGGAAGTGGACACCCCCGTCCTGGTACCCGTGGCTGCCGGGGCCCACGCCAAGCCATTTGTCACTCACCACAACGCCTTGGACCAGCAGCTATACCTGCGGATCGCCACCGAGCTGTACCTGAAGCGGCTGATCATCGGCGGGTTCGACAAGGTCTACGAGATCGGCCGGGTCTTCCGAAATGAGGGCATCGACCAAGACCACAACCCGGAATTCACACTGCTGGAGAGCTACGAAGCCTACGCCGACTACAACGACATCATGGAAATGGTTGAGCAGATGGTCTCCACGATCGCTATCGAAGTGAACGGCTCCACCAAGGTGGCCATCGGCGAGGATGTGATCGATTTCGCGCCGCCGTGGCAGCGGGTAAGCCTACGGGAAGAATTGGAGAAACGTAGCGGGGTAGACCTGGAGTCCTACAATGACGACGCCCTGCGACAGAAAGCCGGCGAAGTGGGTATCGACACCAAGGTGCTGGAAAGCCGGGGGCGCTTGATCGACAAACTACTATCGACTTTCGTGGAACCCCGCCTCATCCAGCCGACGTTCGTTCTGGACTACCCGGAGGAGATGTCCCCGCTGGCTAAGGCCAAGCCCGACTCACCCGGATACGTGGAGAGGTTTGAGGCCTTTGCCTTTGGGATGGAGATCGCCAATTCCTACAGCGAGTTGAACGACCCCAAGATTCAGCGGGAGCGGTTCGAGGCCCAAGCGCAGATCCAGCGTCTCTACGAAAATGAAGAAGTCGACCGCCAGGACGACGACTTCCTGACCGCTATGGAGTACGGCATGCCCCCCACCGGCGGCCTGGGCATCGGTATCGACCGGCTAGTCATGCTCCTGGCCGGGCAACCGTCCATCCGGGACGTGTTGCTATTCCCCCAAATGCGGACCATGCCAAGCGACCAAGCCACCCAAGACGCCCAGGGCGAAGCCACGGAATAACCCGCGAGTCAGAGAAACCTAATGCTATCCATCGAACACATACGAGAAAACCCGGATGAGGTCCGCCTTGCCCTGCAGACCAGGGGCGAGGATGACTCCATAACCGAGGTCCTCGAACTGGACTCCCAGATTCGCGCCGCCATCACCGAGCGCGACGACCTTAACGCCGAGCGGAACCGAGTTAGCAGGGAGCTTGGCCAGGCGCGTTCCCAGGGCCAGGAAGTCTCCGAAAAAGCGCGGGCGGAAATGCGGGAGATCGGCGACCGGGCCAACGCCCTGAACGAGCAAACCAAGGAATTGGGTGAAAAGCTCAGCGGGTTGATGCTAACTTTGCCTAACCTCCCCCAGGCCGACGTCCCGGTGGGCGAAGACGAATCGGGCAGCGTAATCGTTAGGCAGAACGGCGAGCCTCCGGTCTTGGACTTTTCCCCCAAGCCGCACTGGGACCTGGGCGAAGAACTGGGCATCATCGATTTTGAGCGGGGCACCAAGCTAGCCGGCAGCCGATTCTACACTATGATGGACTCCGGTCCCAAGCTAGAAAGGGCGTTGATCGCCTGGATGCTGGACTTACACTCCAAAGACCACGGCTACACCGAGGTCTCCCTACCGGCAGTGGTGAAGCGTGAGATCATGGAGGGCTCGGGCAACCTGCCTAAGTTTGCCGACAACCTCTACCACGACGACGAAGACGATCTCTGGCTGATACCCACCGCCGAAGTCCCCATCACCAACCTCTACCGGGACGAAATCATCCCGGCCAACACCCTGCCACTGAAATACGTGGCCCAGACACCCTGCTTCCGCCGCGAGAAGGCGTCGGCCGGACGGGACACCCGGGGAATCAAGCGGGTGCACCAGTTTAACAAGGTGGAGATGTACCAGTTCGTGGAGCCGGAGACATCCAATCGAGAACTGGAACATCTGGTGGATGATGCCGAGGACGTCTGCCGGAAGCTAGGGTTCACCTACCGTGTGTTACAACTTTGCACTGGAGACATGGGTTTCGCTTCGTCCAAGACCTACGACATCGAGGTCTGGGCCGCCGGCTGCGAGGAGTGGCTGGAGGTCAGTTCCTGTTCCAATTGCACCGACTTCCAGGCCCGCCGCTCTAACATCCGTTACCGGGCCGAAGAGGGTGGCCGCCCTCGGTTGCCCCACACGTTGAACGGCTCCGGCTTGGCCCTGCCCCGCGTAATCATCGCAATCTTGGAGAACTACCAGCAGCCCGACGGCTCGGTGGTGATTCCAGATGTACTACGCCCGTATACCGGATTTGACGTTATCCTCGCAGTAAAAAGCTGATTCCTGACGGCTGTTGCTGTCAGCTTAATACGGAGGCCAAAATGGCTGGAAAAGTTAGTTGGGGTATCTCTATCCCCCAGGTGTTCTTCGACGGGCCCATCGACATGCCGTTGATCGAGCGGTGGTCAAAGCGCGCCGAGTCCTTGGGCTTTGAGAGCCTTTGGACACAAGAAGCCATCACCGGGGCGGTTCCCATACTGGAGCCGGTGACTCTCTTGTCGTATCTGGCCGCCATCACGGAAAAGGTGCGGCTTGGCACTTCGGTGATCGTGGCCCCGCTCCGCAATCCCATCCAGTTGGCCAAGAGCCTGGGCAGCCTAGACCACATGAGCAGGGGCCGGCTGACCGTCGGACTGGGACTGGGCGGCAACCCCAATGACATCCCGCCGTACGGCTTATCCTCGGAGAAGCGGGTACGCCGTTTCACCGAGATCATCGACGTCATGAAAGCCCTCTGGACTCAGCCCGAGGCCCATTTCCAGGGCGAGTTCTGGCAACTAGACGGCCTCAAGATGGAACCCAAACCCCTTCAGAAGCCACACCCTCCCATCTGGCTGGGCGCTCGGCATATCAATGCCCTCCGGCGGGCGGTCAGGCACGGAGACGGCTGGATGGGTGCCGGGTCGTCCGATACCGCCAGCTTCGTCACCGCCGTGGACCAGACCAAGATGTACCTGGAGGAAGCGGACCGGGACCCCGGTTCATTCACCATATCCAAGAGGGTCTACGTGGCCGTGGACAACGACGAGGACCGCGCCGAGGGCCGCTTGAAGGAATGGTTCGGCAAGCGTTACGGCAACGCAGACATGGCCTCCCAAGTGTCGGTCTGGGGCTCCACCGCCAAAGTCACAGAAAAACTGGCCAAGGTCACCGGAGCAGGCGCGGAGATGGTCCTGCTGAACCCAGCATTCGACGACATGGAGCATCTAGACGCCCTGGCTGAAGAGGTCATACCAAATCTCTGAACTCGCCCTTTCCCCGCCATCCCTCTGTAGGCTAGAATAGCCTCCAATCTAAAACTAGGCAGAATCGAGTTGTAGGGGATAAACCATGTCGGGAATATGGCCCGGTGAAACGCAATGCGTGGTGATGCTGGGATTCGACGTCGACGGTGTGTCGTCCTGGTTAAACCGCGACCCGTCCTATAAAAACCATCCCAGCCTCATGTCCATGGCCGAGTACGGCCCCTCGGTGGCCACGCCCCGAATACTAGACATGCTGGACGCCCATTCCATACCCGCCAGCTTCTACGTGCCGGGGTTTGTCGCCGAGACCCACGAAGACCTGGTCAGCGAGATATTCAAGCGAGGTTTTGAAATCGCGCACCACGGCTATATGCACGAGCCGCCGTCAACTCTAACCCGCGAGCAGGAGAAAGATGTCATCGAGTCAGGCATTCGCATCCTGAGCGGCATTACCGGCGAAAAGCCTCTTGGCTACCGCTCGCCTAGTTGGGAATTGAGCGAGCACTCGCTGGAACTGTTGACCGACCACGGGTTCCTCTATGACAGCAGCCTGATGGGCGACGATGCGCCGTATATCGTGGATTCCGAGGCCAACGGCAAGACCATCGTTGAGTTGCCCATCCATTGGCTGCTGGACGACGCGCCCAATTTCGTCTACGCCCCAGTGGCCAACCGGCTGGGACCGATGCGGAACCCCAATGAGGTGTACGGCACCTGGGCCGCCGAGTTCGAAGGCCTATACCGCTACGGCCGGGCCTTCACCCTAACCATGCACCCCCAGTACATCGGCCGTCCAGGGCGACTGCTGATGTTGGAGCGGCTTATCGAGCACATCAAATCGTTCCCCAATGTGGAGTTCATGCGGGCCATCGACGTGGCCAAGATGTGGGCTTAGGCGCAGAGAGAAGATTCATGGACTACGGGATAGGCATCCCTTCGTATATAGACGCCTGGCGCGAGGTGCAAGCGGCGGAAGAAGCAGGTTTCACTCACGCTTGGTTCTACGACTCCCAACTTATCTACAGCGACGTTTACGCCACCATGGCTTTGGCGGCGCAGAATACCAGCCGTATCAAGTTGGGCACTCTGGTGGCGATTCCCACCAACCGCATCGCGCCGGTGACCGCATCGGCTATCGCGACCATCAACAAGTTGGCGCCGGGCAGAGTGATCTTGGCCATGGGCACCGGTTACACGGGCCGGAACACTATGGGTTTGCCCCAGATGACCGTGAAAAGCCTCAGAGAATACACGCAGCAGGTGAAGGGTCTCCTAGCCGGTGAAGATGTGCTGTTCCGCGAGGGCGATAAGGAGCGGTGGATCCGGCTGGTTCATGCCGACCAAGAGGAATTTATCAACATCAAAGACCCGATCCCCGTCTTTGTTGCCGCCAACGGTCCAAGAGCGCTTGGGGTTGTCGGCGAACTAGCTGACGGCTGGGTGACGACGCTACGGGCTCGAAGCGACCTTGGCGAGAATTACACTTCGATCAAACATGCGGCAGCGCAGGCAGGCCGCGGCACCGCCAAGCCTTACACCGTGGCGCTCAGCTACGGTTGCGTGCTGCGGAAAGGCGAATCCCTAACCTCGGAGCGTGTTATGGCGCGTGTCGGTCCCAGCATTATGCCTGGGGTGCACGCCCAATGGGAGGCCAGTTACGGCCCGGGTGCGAACCTGGGAATGCAACCCGATACCGAAGTGGCCGACGCGTATGAAGCCTACCTTGAGGAGTACGCAGCAACCCAAGGGACACCGTCCGACCGTCTCTACCTAGACGCCCATCGGGGCCATATGGTCTTCCTAAAACCAGGCGAAGAGCAATTCGCCACTACGGAACTAATGGCAAGGTCGTTGACGGGCACCGGGCCGGAACTAATCGAAAAGTTGGACCGGATGGAAGCCACCGGCGTCGATAACGTAGCAATCTCCGTCACCGACGCCGAAGGGGCTCGTGACCTGATTCAAGACTTTGGACGGGAAGTAATAGAGAAGCGGGCCAAAAGCTGACAGCGAACAGCGTTCAGCTATCTGGGAATCCCTTGCCAACTCTTTGCATCGCGTCTAACATGTCCGCGTACTCGCTAACCCGACTAAAACCAGGAGCAAGCCATGCCAAAGGTACATGACCGCGGCGGTTGGCCCAATGACGACCCCATCGACCATTCCGAGCACAAGATGGAGGAGTGGGAGCGGCAGGTTGACGCCTTGAACGGTGTACTCGGCGACAAAGGCCTCAAGAACACCGACCAATTGCGCCGGGCCATCGAGAGCCTGGACTTGGCCACCTACGAATCTCTGGCCTACTACGAGAAGTGGACCGCGGCCATGGAAGTGCTCCTGGTCGAACAGGGCATCATGACCTCAGATGAGATAGACGCCAAGATGGCCGCCCTGGAACAGGGAAGTTAGCAAAATGGCCAGCAACGAGAAATACCAACTGGGTGAGCTAGTGCGAATCAGGGTAGGAGTCCCGCCGACTCATTTCCGGACCCCCGAATACATCCAGGGGAAACAGGGCAAGATCGCGACCCTCTGGGGCGCATTCCCGAATCCCGAGTCCCTGGCATACGGCGGAAACGGCCTGCCGGCCCAACCTCTCTACCAAGTTGAATTCCCCCAGACCGATTTGTGGCAGGACTACAAAGGGCCCGCATCTGACATGTTGCTGATTGACGTCTACGAAAATTGGCTAGAAAAAATCTAGTTATACAGCCTAACACCTTTAAGGCAGGAGAGCATCGATGGCTGATCACGGACACTCCCACGGCGAAAACTCTGAGTATTACTCCAAGCGGGCCCAAGCTATGCAAGCCCTGTTGATTGAGAAGGGCGTCTGCACGCTGGACGATATCTTGACCATGGCGGACAAGATCGATTCCCGTTCACCTGAAGACGGCGCCAAGATCCTGGCCCATGCCTGGGTTGACCCAGATTACAAGAAGCGCCTGTTGGCCAACGCCGAGGCGGCCTTCTTGGAACTTGGCTACGACCTCCCCGAAACATCGCCCAAGATCACGGTTTTAGAAAACACGGACGACGTCCACAACATGGCGGTTTGCACCCTGTGTTCCTGCTTCCCTAGGGCCATCATCGGCCGCCCACCCGCCTGGTACAAAGAGTTGTCCTACCGCTCGAAGGTGGTGGTTGACCCCAGGGGCGTCCTGCAAGAGTTCGGCACCGTGCTTGACGAAGCTATCCAGGTACGGGTGATCGACAGTAGCGCTGATTACCGTTACTTGATCTTGCCCAACCGGCCTGCCGGAACCGAGAACATGACCGAAGAAGAACTGGCCAAGTTGATCACTCAGGAAAGCATGATCGGCGTCGGCCTGGCGCTGTCCCCCGAGGCGGTCAGCGCCAGTTGACTTGAAGAACCTGTAAAAATCAGAAAGCCCCGCCGGGTTCTTCCGGCGGGGCTTTCTGATTTTGGCCGGCTTAGTTAGTCGTGCCGGTCCAACATCTGCCGAGGTATGTCACCCAGGAGCGCTTCCACGTCAGGCATGGCCGAGTCGTTACCCAGCCCGATGTGCATCGGCATGATTGATATGCAGTTGTTTTTCAGCGCCGCGATGTCGCTGTCGGGTGGGGGTGTTTCGTTGATGGACTTGTTCCTAGATATCCAATACCTCTTCTCCGGGCCAACATTTTCGGCCCGCACGTTCTCGCCCCATGACCGGCCACCCATGCGGGTAACCCGGGTTCCAGCCACTTGAGACATTTCGATCTTGGGGACGTTCACGTTCAAGAACAGGGTATCGCCGGAATAATCCACGAACCTCGCGGCCAATGGCTTCAAGATTTTCTGGGCGATGTCGTACTTGGTATTGGTCACGGCGGCCACCGAGATGGCAATGGTGTTGATACCCCGGATAAAACTTTGGACCGCACCGCCCACCGTGCCTGAAACCATGACGTCCCAACCCACGTTCGAGCCGGCGTTGATTCCGGACACCACCAGGTCAACATCCTTCACCAGCGATTCCAAGGCCAAGATGCAAGCGTCTCCAGGAGTTCCTTCCACCGAGAAGGCGCTCACCGGATAGAGGCCATCGCCCTCTGATTGAAACTCCGACTCAACGCTCCATTCACTCGCCTTGATCGGTGCGTGGAGGGTCAGGCTGGCGCCCACTCCGCTCTGCTGCCGGTCGGGCGCGGCCACGACGACCTCGCCAACCTGACGAAGGGCCCGGACTGCCGCCCAGATGCCCGGCGCGGTGATTCCGTCGTCATTTATTACCAGAATCTTCATGTGTCTCCCGGGGGTTTTCCCATTCCTGTAATGCTGTTTGTGAATATATAGGGTCGGTGAATATCTTATCAGGCGGGATATTTAAACACAAAATGGGGATAGTCACTGGGCGGCTGCGGTGTCCCTTTCCGGCTGCACTGTCATCTCCCACAGGAAACGAGATTCTTCGGCTGCCTACGGCGCTTGCCGGTGCGACAGGAGGGCGAGGCACTCGTCTGAATTATAGCCGGGATAGCTGCCGGACATTGGGATGGCTGCTAAAAAAGACGTAGAGGCACGGCAAT
>VFHF01000182.1 GCA_009392095.1 SAR202 cluster bacterium | reverse complement strand
ACTGGGGCTATCTGGAGATATTGTACCAGATTTCACAAGCCTCGGTCAGGCGTGCGCTAAAGCCAAATCATCGGCTATAATAGTAGCCTCGGAGAGATGGCTGAGCGGACGAAAGCGCCGGTCTCGAAAACCGGTATGGGGGCAACTTCATCGTGGGTTCGAATCCCACTCTCTCCGCCAAACTAAGTAAACAAATCAAATATATTTCCCAACGCGCTGCTGTCGGCCTTGTAGATTTCTGTGTACTTGCAACGGGTGCAGGTCACCGTGGTGAATTTGCGGTTCTGGATGTCAAATATCTTGGACAAGAACCCACCCGTCGCCCTGAATTCACTGGTCTCGTACTCTTGGTTTGCGCACTTGGCGCAGTGGAAGTTGGTGGCGACCATAATTGCATCTCCTGGGGAAAACATCGATGTTCGGAGCTTCTCCAGTTTAGCAAACGCCATTCCCAACCACCACGGCAACTTGCCTCCGTCCCTGAGCGTCAATACAATTCATGGTGACGGGTCATTCCAATCGGCGTTACACGCGACTTCACCGCACCGGGAGGCGGCATCATGGCGGAAGAACTGGGCCGGATTCAGCGCCCTACGGCGAGCCAGTATGACGGCCGGCGCAAGCTGTTACTGGTGCCCCTTATCTACGGACCCCAAGCAGACGACCCTGCCGGGGCGGAGGTCCTTCAGAATTACTGGGAGCAGATGCAGACCCAGGTAGATGCCCTGGAGGCCGCTCTGGGAGGCCTACAGCACATCTACCATGAAAGCCTGACCGTAGGCGAAGACGAAGGCCTGGAACAACTGGGCGCCGCCGACCAGCGCAGCCATGGCTTCATCACCGCCAAGACCCTGTCCGGCGCAGTTCTGGAGGCAACCGAGGACATGGATGTTCTGCTGGAAACCCTGGATCTCCAGCGGTGCATGATGATTCCTCTGGCCAGCGCTAATGTTGGATCGAGGCTCCAGGAATGGCATGCCGACAGTAACCGCCAACGCTACGAACACATCGCCGACCAGATCGACAACACCCTCGGGGAGAACGAGACAGGGCTGCTGTTGATCAGCGAACGCCATCAGGTCCAATTCCCCAGCGACATCGAGGTGTTCTACGTGTCGCCACCAGCCCTGGACGAGTACCGCCGATGGTTCCAGAACTGGATGGATCAGCAGCAGTCCGCAGCCGAAGCGGCAAAGCTTTCTACTGAGAATGATCCGAAAAATGGTGGCGATAATAGGGCGGATGCAGACGGAGCAACCGAAGAACATGAGACCAATTAACGGAACGGAGTTTCACCTGGGCAATGCCGTCGGCCTAAGCGGCGCATAGCAGTGGAGAGCTGGACCCGATTTCACCTCGCTAACGGACGCGAAATGACACCGTCAGTTCGGTATCTTGATTCAATGGGAATTCGAGACCAAGCCAACCGGTCGTAGCAGAAGTTGGCTCGGGAGAAACGTTGGTAACTTCAGTTTCTGGTGGAATCCGCACCGACACGCTAACCACATCGTTGGGCAGCTGATATCCAACGACCACCGCCGCACAACAGTCGGAATCTCCGCCTGACCCAACGGCAGTATCGTCAGACGCCCTGAAGTGGGATTCGCCAGATGCAGAGTTGGTTGTGGCGGATATGATCGAGACGACGATCACGAGCGGTGACGGCGAAGTAATGACTATCGAATCCCCGTCCACTGAGACACCTCCGCCGTCAGGTGGCGCGGGTGACTCCGCAGGGGTCGGACCCGTGGTTGAATGCACGATAACCCCGGGCGGGCAGTAAACCTCAGAATCCGCTTATTTCAGCCTAAATCACAGCTACAGCCGTAACCTCGATCAACTGCTCCGGCCGGCCCAGTATCTGGTGCATCGAAACCCCAGTGGCAGAGGGGAATCGGTCGCCGAAGTACTTGCGCCGCACCTCTCCCACCTTCCGGTAGTCCATCATTCCGTTGGGGGCGACCCATTCGATGGTGTTCACGATGTCATCCATCGAATAGCCGCCCTCGCCCATGATGCGGGCGATATTGCTGTAGGCCTGCTCGGCCTGGGCTACGATATCGTATCCTCCAACCGTGGCCCCAGTTGCCGGGTCCACCGAAGACTGGCCTGATATCTGGAGCATCCGGCCTTTCTTGACCCCAGCATTCTGAGTGAGGCCGCCGTAATGCTGTTCCCATTCGGGCACTCGAATCTCTTGCCTGTCGCCGCCTTTAACCGCCACCACTTCGATCTCCACGTGTCCCTCCGGACGCAGTAAACGGTTTACAGGAATGTTGGTGGACGCTGGGAAGCGGTCTCCGAAGAAGCCCCGGCGCACATCCGCCGTGTTCGGGTATTGGAGCAGGCACTGTGGCGAGATGTAGTCCAAAGTCTTGACCACGTCTTCGGGCCCAACGCCAGCGCCAGCCAGCACCTTGCCGATGATGCCGTAGGTCAGCTCCACCTGCCTGGCCGTGTCCTGTGGGTAGTTGGTCTGACCATTAATATCCTCGCTACCGACGAATCCTGAGGTCCAGACCATGTCTTCCACTTCCACTCCAGGCACGTAGGTTAGCTGGCCGTAGCGGTCCCAGCCGGGATTGATGGGCTTCTTCTCGCCCCGCATCGCCACCATGCTCACTTCGATGAAGGCGTCGGGCCGCAGCAACCGTTCCACGCAGATGCCCGTGGCGCCCAGCGGGTTGTTGTCTCCCAAATACTCCTTCCGGATGGCGCCGGTCTCGCGATACAGGGGCAGCGCGGTTGCGTCGATGTAGTCCACCGTCTGCACCACATTCTGGAAGCTCATTCCCGCGGCTTTCAAAACCACGGCTAGCTTTTCATAAATCACTCGTGTTTGATCCAGCAGGTCGCCCTTGCAGACCACCCGGTCCAGCTTCGGGTCATACTCACTGGCGGTCTGGCCGGACAGATACAGGATGCCGCTGTTCTCCGCTCCCATGCAAAATGTATACCGGTTCAAGTCCAACCAAGGGAACTTGGCTGGGTCTACTTCAATGATGTTCTTACTCATCTCAACTCCGGTCTATCTTGTGGGTCAACTGATTGCCCCGCTCTTGACCAGACGCTCGAATTCTTGCTCCGGCACCTGTAATAGCTCTTGAATCACCTTCCGGTTGTGTTCGCCCATCAGCGGAGCGCTGCCGGCGGTTCCGGGCCGTCTGCCGTCAACGGCCCAGGAGAAAGCACCAAGCGGCCGTGGTCCCACCTCCGGGTGGTCTGGCAACTGCACAAAGCCCCTTGCAACCATGTGCGGGTCGGCCAACACCTGGGCCGAGTCCAATACCGGCCCGGCTGGCACCCCCACAGCCTGCAGTTTCTCGACAACTTCTTGGACGTCCATCCTTTCGGTCCACCGGTGGACCAAGCATCCTAGTTCATCTTGATGGTCTAATCGCGCTTCGACGGTTGCGAATCTGGGGTCGTCTGCCCAGCCTGGACTACCAGCCGTATGCGCCAGCGCCTGAAACTGAGCATCATTCTCTACAGAGATCGCCACCCAATTCTCTTCTCCCTGACATCGGAACATGTCGTGGGGCGCCTTGCCCTGATGGCGATTGCCCACTCGCTCTGGCTCTGTGCCGTCCAGCGTATATTCCATGACCGCCTCGGGCAAGAGCGTAGCCAGGGTCTCAGTCATGGCAACTTCGATGTGCTGTCCTTCCCCCGTGTTGGCCCGGTGGTAAAGAGCTTCGAGCAGAGCTAGAACGCAGTAACAGCCGCTGAACGCGTCGGGGAACAGGCCGCCCATGATCCGTGGGTGCGACCCTTTATGCCCGGTAACGGAAGCCAGTCCGCTGAATAGGTTGATCACGCTGTGAAAACCGACCAGGTCTTTCATTGGGCCGGTGCGTCCAAAGGCCCCCAGCGACAGATACACGATGTCGGGCCGTAAGCCCCGTACGTCGACATAACCTAGTCCCATGCGTTCCATAACGCCACTGGAGTAGTTTTCAACCACTACGTCGCTTACAGCGATGATCTGCTTAGCTAGGGCCACGCCTTCGGGGTCTCTGAGGTTCAAGGTGCAGCTCATCTTGCTGGAGTTGACCGTGTTGAACCCGCCGCTGCGGTTGACGCCAGGCTCGGCCTCGGCGAACGGCGGCCATATCCGGGTGGTAAGCCGTTGCTCATTCTCAATCAGAATCACTTCTGCTCCCAGCCAGGCCAGCATCTGGGCGGTATAGGGAACGGCGATAATCTGGCCGAAATCGGCGATGCGGATCCCCTCTAACGGCAGCGACGTCATCTGGCCCACACGCCTACGGCTGCTAGTTCGACGGCCGAATATCCCAGCCACTCCGCCAGCACCTCAGATGTGTGTTCGCCCAGCTTGGGGGCCGGGCGGAACAACTGCCACGGAGTGCGCTCCAGGCGGACGGGATAGCCGGGCAGCTTGAACTTCTCTCCGCCGGGACCCTGCATGTCTACCATGAAGCCACGCTCGGTCACATGGGACGAGTCCACCATCTGGCCAACTGTGTACGCCGGGAAGCAGGGGATGCCCCGTTCCTGAGCCAATTTCGCGATCTCAGCGCCGGAGTGGGACATGGTCCATTCCAACAGCAACGGTTCCAGGGCGTCCCAATTTCGGGCGCGCTCCACGCCAGAGGAAAACACCTCGAGTTCCGCCCAGTCCGGGTTATCGGCCAGGTCCATCAGATTGCGCCAGTGGGCTTCCATCACTGCCATAACCACCACGTAGCCGTCCTTGCAGGGGAGATACGCGTTGGGCATCACCCCAAAGATCTCCGGCTTGCGTGGTTTGGCCTCATGGTAGGAAGCATGGGCCAGCTCAAAGGGCATCACGGCGGCCACAGCTTCCTGCATGCTGAGGTCGATCTCACAGCCAGTGCCTTGAATTGTTCTTGATAGCAACGCCGCGAGACTGGCCATCGCACCTTGGACACCAGCCAGGTAGCCGGCCATATGGGTATTGGAACGAAGGGGTGGTTCCGAGGCAAGATCCCCAACCCGGTCTGGGATACCAGGTGTTGCAAAAGCCATCCCCCCGGCGCTGATGGCGATCAGGTCGTCGCCAAGATAGACGCTGTTAGGACCGGCAAGACCGAAAGGCGTGATGGTTGTAACTATCAGCCCAGAATCTGCCACCGCCAACTTCTCCCGGCGCAGTCCCAGACGCTCAACTTCTAAGCTGTTCTGGCCCAAGACCAAGAAATCCGCCGTTGAAACCAGGTCCAAGAACGCAGCCCGGCCCTCTGGAGATTCAATATCGAGTCTCACACCACGTTTGTTGGAGTTCAGATAAAGAAAAAGTCCGCTGTGGTCCGGGTCAGGGACGCCAGCCGGATAGGGTCCGTTTCTGCGGTAGGCATCGCCTTCAGGCGGCTCCACCTTCACAACGTCGGCGCCGGCATCGCCCAGCAACCGGGCACAGAACGACCCGGCTACCTGCCCGGACACCCGGTCTGTAAGCTCAACGACCTTTAGGCCCGATAGAGCGCCTTGTTCAAGCATTGTGCTAGCTGCCTGCAATCAAAGGGAAACGAAGTAACGCGCTGGCCGGGTCGACCACCTTCTCGCCCCGTTGGTTCTCCATCCAAAGGTCGCACTCAACCATGCCACCCTCTTCAGTAGATGAGACATCGGTGACCACGCCGTGGCAGGTCAGCGAGTCGCCGGGATATGCCATGACCCGGTTGCGAAAGGCCAGCTTGCGGAGGAACGCTCCCGGCCCAGCCCAATCCTGGACATGCTGGGTCAAGAACCCGCCCATCATCTGGCCGTCGACAAATGGGGCTTCGAAACCCAGCTCCCGAGCGTAGTCAGCGTCGTAGTGCAGCCTGATGAAGTCCCAGGTCGCCGCCCCGTAGGCCATCATGCGGGCCATACCGATCTCTTTGACCAGGGGCGTGATCTCGTCGCCGATCTGAATATCTTCGAAGCGTTTGGCTTTTTCAATCATCCTGCGATTCTTCGCCTGGAACTGGTGACCTGTAGAACATGGTCTCGATGTTTCGCGCCAGCAATTCCTCAGACTGGTTGTAGAACGAAGTCTCAATCACCTGGAAGATCAGGGAACCCGTGCGCCCCGTCTTCTCGTAAACGTCCTTGACGGTCCAGCGGGCGGTGATAACGTCGTCGGGGTGGATGGGCTGGAAAAACTCGTATTCGTTGCCGGCCCGCAGACCCTCCAAGTCCCTGATTGGACCACGGCCTACAAGGTCGCCCCGGTCGTCCATGTCGCTGTCCACGTACTGCCAGGTGTCACAGACCAGCGTCGGAGGAGCCATGACGTCCCGTAATCCGTGCGCCTGGGCAAATTCACGGTCGGAATAAAGCGGGTTGAAATCTCCGATGGCCAAGGCGTACTGGCGCAGCGAAGATCGGCCCATCTCATCAGGCGCCTTGATGACGATCTCTTGCCCTACGGTCTCCTTTAAAATTTCCAGTAGGCTGGCCACGGCAGTTCCTCGCTACTCGCCCTTGTAAACGGGGGCGCGTTTCTCCCGGAATGAAGCCAAGGACTCTTTATGGTCCTGGCTGGTGAGGGTCAAAACCTCGACTTGGGCCGCCTCGGCCAGATGGTCGTCCAACGTCTGGGTCAGGCCCCGGTACATCATTCCCTTGACCATACGGTTCGGTATGGGGGCCTTGCCGGCGATCTTGCAAGCCAGGTCCATAGTCGTCTCTTCAAGCTTATCGGCCGAGACCAGATGGGCCAGCACACCGCATTCCTTGGCTTCGTCGGCCTCAAGCCAGTCGCCAGTGTAGAGGAGTTCAAGAGCCTTGCTGATGCCCATTGCCCGATTGTAGAGCCAGGTGGACCCGGTATTGGAGACCAGACCCATCTGCAGAAAAGCATTCATGAATCGGGAGTTCTCGCAGCCGACTCTGATGTCGCAGGCCAGCACCCAATCGAAACCGTCGCCAATGGCCAAGCCGTTAACCATAGCGATGGTCGGTATCTCCATGTTGTGCAGCTTGGAGGTCACTCCCTGGGGCATGGCGCGGATGAACTGGTAGGTCTCGTAAGGCTCTTTATGCCCCAGCAGTTGGTCGCCGCCCCGGCTCTCGTCCTTGATGTCGGCGGAGGCGCAGAAGGCTCGCCCGGCCCCGGTGATAATGAACACCCTGATATTGGTGTCACCGGCAACATCTTCCAGGGCGTGGTTCAACTCGGCGAACATCTCTTCGTTCAGGGCGTTAAGCCGCTCTGGCCTGTTCAGTGTCAGGCGAGCGATGTGATCGGACTTGTCCAGAATGATGGTGTTGTAGGCCACGCTGGTTACCTCCAGGGCGTTCATTGAAATGCGAGGGCCGATTGCTGATTCTCTGTGTCGTGGTCATGGCATGTCAAGTTCCGCAACCTCGTGAACACCGAGGTCCGAATGCATCTTGACACTGCCGGTGGGCAATCACATACTGCCTCCAGGCTGAGACGGTTTCCCGGACCAGATAGGCTGGAGGCTTCACATGCAACGCGAAGTCCTTTTCTTCACCGAAATGGGTTACACAGCGTACCCGCAAGACCAAGCCAGAGAGCTCGGCTACAACAATCTGATGTTCCCCAACGAGTATTTCAGCCCTGAGAAGGCTCAGGAACTCTACTCGATGTATTTCGAGGAGCTTCAGTACTGCACCGAGTCGGGCTTCGATGGCGTGATGATCAACGAGCATCACAACAACCCGCTGTGCATGATGCCGTCGGTCAACGTTATCGGGTCTGTCCTCGCCCGGACGACCAAAAAGGGCAAGATTGCTTTCCTGGGCAACGTTCTACCAATTCACGAGAACCCGCTCCGGATCGCCGAAGAAGTCGCCATGATTGACATCCTCTCCGGAGGCCGGGTCATCTGCGGCTTCGTCCGGGGCATCGGCCAAGAAAGCATCGCCACCAACACTAACCCGATCTACAACCGGGAGCGGTTCGACGAGGCCCACGATGTCATCATCAAGGCTTGGACCAATCCGGGCCCGTTTCGGTACGAGGGCAAGCACTACCATTACCGGGTGGTGAACCCCTGGGTTATGCCTCTGCAAAAACCACACCCGCCCATCTGGATTCCGGGCGTGGCATCCACCGAATCAATCGTCTGGGCCGCCAAGCACAAGTACCCCTACGTGGCCCTGGCCCCGCCAATGGACCTGCTCAGGGGTATCTACGACCTCTATGACGAAACCGCCAAGGCCGACGGCTGGACGCCCACAGCAGAGCACCGTGCCTACGCCATCAGGGTCAATGTAGCCGACACCGACGAGAAGGCCTACGAAGAGGGCAAGAACTTCTACTGGCAACTAGGAACTTCTTTTGGGGTGACGCCACCCCACTGGCAGGCCCCCCCGGGATACATCTCCCGGTCCTCCGCCCAGGGAGCCAGGGAAGCAGCCAGGTCGGCAGCTTCCAATATCACTCCCGGCGGATCCAGCATGCCCTACGAAGAAGCCCAAGCGACCGCCCAGATCATAACCGGGAATCCTGACACGGTCATCGAGAAACTGAAGAAGATCATCGACCTGATCGACCCTGGTTACGTAGTCCTGTGGGGCCGTGAAGGTCCCATGTCCCACGACGTAGCCATGCGCAGCATCGATCTAATGAGCCAAGAAGTTATACCTGCCATCAAGGAATACCAAGCCGTGGCGTAGGAGCTGGGTGAGCTTATACGATATCGGTTGACGTAGGTATAATCGCGCGACCATAATTCGTTTCGTCCTCCAGTTGGACCTAGGTCGTCACGACTGTTTGCAGGATTTCTGAGGCTCCTGTCCGAGATAATAATGGCTATCGAATCACGCTCGAGTTTCAAACGATGGCAATAGACAACACATTGTCTCCCCACGGTGGCGAACTGATCGAAAAGATCGCCTCTCCGAAGGACGCGCCTCACCTTGCGGCCGGCCTAACCCGGATCGCTGTGCGGGATAGCATCGCACGAGAGGTAATCAACCTATGTTATGGGTTCTTCTCTCCGCTGGACGGGTTCATGGTTAGTTCGCAGGTAGATTCCGTCGTCAAAAACATGACCCTGACCAATGGACTGGTATGGAGTATCCCCATAGTATTCGACGTTTCCAGCCAAGCCATTGCGGAAGTTGGTGTGAAGCAGGGTGACTCTGTTCTGCTAACTTACCAAGACCAGGCGCTGGCCGTGCTAGACGTGGCTGAGATATTCTCCTACGACCAGGAGACCATGGCCCGGCATGTCTACGGGACAGCGGACCAAGACCATCCTGGCGTGATGCGGACCCTCGGCCTGGAAGACACGTTCCTTGGCGGTCCGGTGACTCTGGTCAACTCGCCGATCATCAACCCGCCTTTCGCCCCGTTTTGGAAAACTCCACGCGAATTGAGGCAGCGGTTCTCTGAGTTGGGTTGGAGCACGGCAGTGGCCCATCAAACCCGCAATGTTCCTCACGTGGGTCACGAATGGATGATGAAGGGGGCTTTGCTTTCATCAGAAGCCGATGGTATTCTTGTCAGCGCTGTGATTGGCGAGAAAAAGCCGGGCGATTACATCGATGAGGCCATCGTGTTGGCCCATCGTCGCCTAAGGGAGGCTGGTTTTTTCCTGCCCCACATCCATGAGACTTCCACACTAATGTGGGACATGCGCTATGCCGGACCGCGAGAGGCTGTTTTTCATGCGATCGTGCGTAAAAACCTGGGCTGCAGCCATCATATGTTCGGAAGAGACCATGCTGGTGTCGGAAACTATTACGATACCTATGCCGCTCATGAGGTCTTTCAGAATTTGCCAGACCTAGGAATAAGATCGGTGCTCACACTTGAGTGGTGGTATTGCCCAGTATGCCAGAGCGTTGCATACGAAGGCCATTGCGGCCACCGAGACCAGAAAGAGGACTTGGCGGGAACGGTCATCCGAAGGATCATAGACGGTGGGCAAGAGCCGGCCCCAACTACATTGAGGTCTGAGATATTGGAAATCGTTCGGGAATGCGCTGATAAATACAATTCCGGTTCGGCATTTGTCACCCCGGAATACCTAGAAAACCGGGCGCCGGTATTCTCTTTGCCTACCCTAGACTGTTGTACCTGTACCGAGCATCGCCCCGGATGACCTTTGAACCTCCGCTGGAAAACGAGCGGGGGTTTTTTAATGAATCTGAACCTAAAATCAACTTGAAAACAACCGACCGCTAAGAGGATCAGAATGCCAACCTATGTAGACCCCAACGCCTGTAATGCCTGCGCAGGCGAGCACCAAGGCCCGCTCTGCGTTTATATCTGCCCCAACGACTTGATGGTTTTGGATCAAGACGTAAATAAGGGTTTCAACCAAGAACCCGAGATGTGCTCTGAGTGCTACGCATGCGTTAAGTTGTGCCCTACAGAGGCCATCCACGTTCGAGGTTACGCGGACTTTGTCCCTATGGGAGCAGCGGTCCAACCGCACAGGACCGAAGATGGGCTTCGTTGGGATGTCCGTTTCCGAGACGGCCGTACCTTCGAATTTACCTACCCTTCACGAACCAAGCCCGCTGGCTCAGTGGTCCCGTACGAAGGATTTACCGAAGACCGGCAAACTGATCTTAAAAACCAGAGCCTGGCTGGAGACTCCCAGTGGCTCGGTGTAGACCGGTTGCCCACCCCCAATTAACCATTGCTATATTCCTGGGTTACCTAAAGACAAGGAGCACCTGAATTGACCCTTCCTATCACAGAAACCATCGATTGCGACATTCTAATCATCGGCGGAGGAATGTCCGGCTGCGGGGCGGCATTCGAGTCGAAATACTGGAGCGGAGATCTCAAGGTAGTCATGGTGGAAAAGGCCGTCATCGAGCGTAGCGGGGCCACGGGTGAAGGGCTTTCCGCCATAAACTGCTACATGGGTCAGCGGAACGGCTGGAATACCCCAGAAGATTTCGTCCACTACGTAGTAAATGACATGATGGGACTGGCAAGGGAAGACCTGGTTTACGACGTGGGACGACACGTCGATAACTCTGTTCACCTCCTGGAAGAGTGGGGACTTCCCATCTGGAAAAAAGACAATGGCGAATACGAACGGGTCGGGCGGTGGCAGATCCCGATTCACGGCGAGTCCATAAAACCTATCGCTGCCGAACCAGCGCGTACAGCGATCGGGCCTGAGAACATCTATGAACGGGTCTCGATCACGCATCTTTTGACCGACGCTGATGATCCTCAAAGAATCGCTGGAGCGGTCGGTTTCGCAGTGAGGGAGAACAAGATCTACGTCTTCCGGGCTAAAGCCGTAATAATCACTTGCGGTGGCGCTTCAAACGTTTTCCGCCCTCGTTCCGTGGGTGAGGGGCTTGGCCGCACGTGGTACTCGGTGTTCGCCACTGGTGCTGCTTACGGCCTCATGATTCCCATCGGGACCGAAATGACTCAGATGGAACATCGATTCGTGCCCACCAGATTCAAAGATGGATACGGACCCGTGGGTATGTGGTTCCAATATTTCCACGCCCAAGTGCTTAATGCCAATGGCGAAGATTATACCGTGACCCGCGCGGACGAATTGAAGAAGTATGAGCCCTACGGTTCTGCTGTCCCAACACCCACTCCGCTCCGGAACCATCAGATGTTCTTGGACATCAAAGACGGCCTAGGCCCCATGTATATGCGGACCGACGTGGCGATGCAGAAGATAGCGGATGGAGACCCGGCTAAGATGGACAAAGTCCGCGATGAAGCATGGGAAGATTTCCTGGATATGACAGTTGCCCAGGCACTGACCTGGGCATCCCAAAACATAGCGCCCGAAGATACGCCAAGCGAGGTCGTGCTGGCCGAGCCTTACATCATGGGTTCCCATTCCGGCGAGGCGGGCGCATGGGTCAGCGGCCCCGAAGACATCGCAAGCGGCGAGTATTTCTGGGGTTACAACCGTATGACTACGATCCAGGGACTGTTCGCCGCGGGAGACGGGGTAGGTGCCGCGCCACACAAATTCTCGTCCGGCTCTTTCACTGAAGGCCGTATCGCCGCCAAGTCCGCCGTCAATTTCGTGGCCGACAACCCCAGCGCCCCAACCGTAAGCGACGCCAATGTCCGTGGCATTCAAGAGACCATCTGGGCGCCGTTGGAAACCTTCGAGAAACATAAGGGAGCCAGTTCATCAGCAGAGATAAACCCCAACTATATGACCCCGAAACAGGGCCTAGTTCGGCTACAGAAGATCATGGACGAGTACGGCGCTGGCGCATCTACTGGGTACACCACTAATCAACCGACCCTGGAAAGGGGAATCGAGTTGATGGAGATGTTCAGGGAAGACCTCACCCACCTTGCAGCCCGAAACCGACATGAGTTGATGCGGTGTTGGGAGTTGATCCACCGGACTTGGGTCGGTGAAGCCCATCTGCGGCATCTGCTACATCGAAAGGAGACCCGTTGGCCGGGTTATTATTACCGGTCCGACTTCCCTGACCTCGACGACGCCAATTGGAGAGTATTCGTCAACTCTAAGTTCGATGCCGCCAGTAATAGCTGGAATCTGATGACCCGGCCTTATAAAAACATTATCACGTCAATCTGACGGCTACCCTTGTGGTGGTACGCACGCTAGTTTCCCAAAGAGCGGTAGGCAACATCTAAGTTGTCGCGGCTTTGACGAGTGCTAGGTACGTAGCAGAGACGCAGAGTTCGATTGATCACCATATATTTTGAAGGGCATGCGCTAACTTCGGACAACGAGGCAAATCTCGCATCGGGGCACAATGATGTTGATCTTTCAGATGGCGGGCGTAGTCAGGCTGCTGGAGAAAAGAGACAGCGTTACGAAGACCTCGGTATAGACACCATTTTCACGTCCGATCTACGGCGGGCATACGACACTGCGAAGCTGATGTTCGAAGGCAGGAATATTCCGATTTTCCAGGACGCTCGTCTCCGCGAGTGCGACTATGGTGATCTTACCCAACGCCCTCGCACAGAAATGAAGGCGGTGAGGGCTGAGTCGATCTCGAACCCGTTTCCCAATGGCGAGAGCCTGCAACAGGTGATGGACAGGATGAAGAATTTCATCGACGATCTTTCACCAAACTATCATGATCAGAGTATCTTGATCATCGGCCATGCAGGGACATTATGGGGGCTTGAGCACCACGTCAACGGCATCCCACTAACTAAACTCATTTCCGGGGAGTTCGTTGATACCGGAACATTTACGATCTAGCTGATTCCGTAACCGAAATACGAAGGCCATGATTCAGTCAAACCAATTCTTCATATAGATCGCTCCAACCTGGATTTGTCTTCCAAATCAGCGCTTTCTTCCCACTCCCGTTTCCAATCTTTGATCGCCTTTTCCCGCGCTGCGTCAGCCTCCATCGTATCGTGGGCTTCGTACCACACCAACGTGTGTACTCCGTAGAGTCTGGTAAATCCTTCCACCAAGTCGTTCTTATGCTGCCAGGCACGGTGAGCGAGATTTGAAGTAACTCCGACGTAAATAGTGCCGTTGCGGTGGCTTGCGAGTAAATAGACGCAGGGCCGTCTCCATGGATTCCGGCTTTCGCCGGAATGACGGTGAGAGCGTGTCTAAGTACTCACGTTTGTAAAGACCCAACTAATCCGCGGCAAATACCGCCAGCTCTTCCTGGTCTATGACGGCGGCGTCACGGCAACGGCGCATGATTCGGAAAATGGTCCGCACTGTTACTGAGAACCGCTCCGCAGCTTCTTCAACCGACAGGCCATCCTGCTGCATGGCCGACCAGATCTTGAAGTCCCGTGCCAACCGCCGGTTGCGCTGGAACCAGGCTGGATCATCATACTTACACTGGGGCAGTGGGCAGTCGAGGCAAGCTGCGGAGACCTCACAACCCGTATCTTCGTAATGGTAAAATTCAGGCACGGCGTCTAAAACGGGGCTGGAAGTGATAGGCCAGTCTAAAGCGGTCATGGCGTAACTCCAAAACAGATGTTCTAATATTGCTCAATAAGTTTAGAACACTAGTTCTGAATATGTCAATGCTTTGCCGAACAGATTTTCTGTTTTCTTGGTATTCACGCTCAAACTCACCTGAGATTCAGGAAACCCCACACGAAACCCGGAGGTGGCCTCAGTGCCCGAAACTCCAACTGAAGAACCCAAGGTGATTACCGAATATGAAACGATGATGTACAAAAGGCGGGGCAAGGTCGCCTACATCATGTTCAACCGACCCCAGGCGCTGAACGCGGTCAATGACCAGTTCGAAGAAGACCTGCACTCAGCGCTCTTAGAGTTCGATCTGGACGACGAAGCCTGGGTGGCCATCGTCCACGGCGCAGGACGGAGTTTCTGCGCTGGGGCCGACATCAAACAGCGGTTCGTGGCCATGACTCCCGAGCAGAGCGCCCGCCGGGAGCGGGGACCAAACCCCGAGGGCTACATGGGCCGGTCGATCAACTGGAAACCCGTAATCGCAGCGGTCCACGGATACGCCCTGGGCGCGGGCATAGTCATCGCCGCCGAGTCCGACATGATCGTTGCCTCGGAAGACGCAAAATTCGGCATCACCGAGACCAGAAGAGGATTGCCCGGCGGCCGAATCTGGGCCAAGGTCAACGCCTTCATGCCCTCCAAGATAGCCTCGGAGATGGTGATAACAGGAGAACACATAGACGCCGCCGAACTGTACCGGCTTGGATTGGTCAACCGCCTGGTGCCCACGGGAGAGCACGTGAGAGTCGCCGAAGAGCTAGCGGAGAAGGTGTTGAAGTCACCACCGTTGGCCACTCGAGCGGCAGTGAAGCTAACACGCCGTCAGTGGGTCCAGACCGGGGCCGAAGCCGACATGCAGATGCTGCCCCTGAAACTACACCTGACCGAGGACTTCAAAGAGGCCAGTCAGTCGTTCGTGGAAAAGAGAGCGCCGGAGTACCACGCCCGCTAAGCGGCCTAGCCGGATTGGCCGCTAATTCGGTAAGACCGAGGACTAGCGCCGAACAGCAACGTAAGCGACACCAGCTATCATTCCGACATGCACCCAATATTCGACCGTATCCCGAGAAGGTATGTGCTGACCGCGATTTCGGCAGCGGAATCGGCTCAATGATCAAAACATTGCAGGTCAAAAACGGCCAGGTTCCCTCATTTCTGAACGTGCTCTGGGGCGTCAGGGCTGAACGAAATTTCTATTTCGCCATGATTTACGGAACCGTCGCCTACAGGCCGGCCGTAGCGGAACAGTCGAACGTTAAGCCCAGGAAGCACGACGTCCCAACACCAGGCCGTTTTCCAATTCCAGGTCTGCTTTCAGGTGTCGGAAAAAAAGGAATTTCTTGCTGTCGATGTTCATGGTGGTGGTGTGCTGGGCCAGGTTGGGCAGAATAAACAATTCCACGCCATCCTGCGTTACCTTGCGGTAGGGAGTGATATCGCGGCGGGAGATTCGGGTATCGACCGATACCTCAGTGGAGTTACCTCCTCAAGATGAGAAGGAAATCAAGTCCACGGCCGCTTGGCCGCCCTTGCTCTGGATATGCTCCACGGCCTCAGGCGTCAGATTGATCTCCATCAGTTACCTCTCCAGCCGGTTTCCCCCTCCGGCACACTGAAACAATGAATGAACAGTAACCATGCGCTGATAAGGTACTGCTCCGAAACTATGATGCGCCAATTTCTCTTGAGGTTCAATCCCGACGGTTAACTTTTGAGCCGGAGAACAAGGTTGTTACGGGCATCCACGCTGGCCGGATGGACCGTTTCCCCTTTCTCTAGGCGGACTGCCATCTCCCTGGACAGGAATTCAAGCAACGCCAGGTCCAGGCTCTCCTGCGCCGTTTCGTGCAGCCGGGCCTGGTAGGAGTAGACGGCCGACTTCTGCGGGTCCAATTTATCGGCCAGAAAAACCAGCTTACCTAAGTCGTCTAACGAAGCGTGAGCAGTTGAATGCCAACGCACGGCTTGATATAGGCCGAGATCGTTGAGGCCTTCCTCCTGTCGCAGCAGTTCAGCTCCCACAGGTCCGTGGAGCAAAAGCGGGAAGTCGCGGTCTACGTCAGTCACGGTTACGCCCAGGTCAGCGGACATCTTAAGGAGGTCATCGCCAGGCACAGCGCGGCAGACATCATGTGCCAGAGCGCCAAGCTCAGCGCGCTTAGGGTCGACTTGATGGCAGGCGGCCAGTTCTTGGGCTACGTCGCGCACGCGGTAGATGTGGGCCTGCAGACCGTCGGGGAGAGACTTCAGGCGGTACTGGAGGCGTTGGAGCAACTCGGGCATTTAAGAATCCCAGGTGATATGCCCTACCCCATGGCTCCCAATTTCTTGCCACCAAGGAGATGCATGTGTGGGTGGACAATTTCCTGGCCTGAGTCTTCGCCCTGGTTGAGCACCAACCGGTAGCCGCTGAGAGTAACACCCTCACGGCGGGCGATCTCTTCGGCCACCACGAACATGTGTCCCATGATCGGCACCTGTCCGGGCCCGACGTAGGCCAGGGAGGCGATGTGCATGTTGGGGATGATTAACATATGCACAGGGGCTTTAGGATTGATGTCCTTGATGGCGAAGACCCGGTCGTCCCGGTAAACCGGGGCAGCGTGCATTGGGTCTTGGGCCATATTGCAAAAGATACATTCAGTGGTGGTCATGCCGTGTTCGCCTCCGTGGCGTTGGTGAATTAGGTTAAGGCTATTCGTCGTTTAGGTGTTGCAGGACGATCTCTTTGTGGTGGTTTGCGTCGCCGTAAGTCAGCTCGTGCACCTTGGCCCTCCGTGTGTACAACTGCAGGTCGTGTTCCTTGGTAAAGCCGATGGCGCCGTGGCACTGGTGGGCCGTGCCGCACACCCGGCGGTATGCCGGGCCGATCCAAGCCTTGGCCATGGCTACTTCCTTTTGGGCTGGCAAACCTTCTGACAGCCGCCACACGGCCTGATACGCGATGTTTTTGGAACCTTCCACATCGGTGGCCATACGAGCGCAGTGGTGTTGCACGGCCTGGAAGGTGCCGATGGCCCGACCGAACTGGGTGCGACCCTTGGCGTACTCGACGGTCATGTCTAACACAGCTTCGGACCCGCCTAGCATTTCGATGCACTGGGCCGCCGTGGCCCGCATGATTGCGCGATCGATTATTGGCCAAGCCTCTCCGACGGCTCCGATCGCGGAGTCGGCAGACACATTAACCTTGTCCAGGCTAACCTCAAAAACACGTTCGTTGCCCACGGATTGCATGGGAGTGGTGGTGAGTCCGGCAGTTCCGGCAGGCACTAAAAACAGTGAGATTCCATCAGCGGGGTCTGAGCCCGACGATGTGCGTGCAGCCACTAAAATAACGTCCGCGGCCGCCGCGTCAGCTACGAACAGCTTGGTCCCGGTAATCTCGTATCCGCCGCCTTGCTGGCTGGCTATGGCCTGGATGTCCCAGGGCTCGTAAGCTGCTCCCGCCTCGGTAACGGCCATGGTCATGATGATCGTTCCAGCGCAGATACGACTGATCAGTTCGTCTTTCTGAGCGTCCGAGCCGCCGTCAAGCACGGTCATTCCGCCCAACACCACCGTGGAGAAGAAGGGCGAGGGAGCCAACGAACGGCCTATCTCTTCCAGCAGCACTCCCAGATCGGCAAAGTTGCCGCCAGTGCCGCCGTATTGCTCGGGGAAAGCAACCCCGGTCCAACCAAGTCCGACCATCTGACGCCACAGTTCCTCGGTGAATCCCCGCGAGTCTTCTTCCATCTCTCTCACCAGGGTTAGAGGGCACTCACGAGCCAGGAAATCCTGGGCGCTGGTTTTCAGCATCTGCTGTATCTCGGTTAGACCCAGGTCCATGCTATTCCTCCGAATTTACTGCTAGTCAGATTAAGCGCGGACAGTATATCTCATCGCCTGATGGGTGGGTAGTGGCATGGTCTCAGCAACGTCATTCTCCGACTGCTTGCTTGTTCCATCATAACGAACCTGTCCTACCCGCTCATCGTAAGCCAGGCCTCCCCACTGATGGTGAGCCTGTCGAACCATGGTTCAATAATGCCAGGGTTCTTCGACGGGCTCAGGACGAGCGGAGAGCAGCCCATAACGCCGGTCACAACCGTTACGCCTTAGACGGCTCCACTTCCACCACGATTTCCACCGGCGTGTTACGGGCGACGATTATCTCCATGTCCTCGGAGCCGTCGTTGATCGGTTGGTGGGCGGCCTCCGCCGGCACGTAGATAAAATCGCCGGGCCCGATAGCCAATTCGGTCTCTAGATTGTCGCCGACCACGAAACGGCCGTGGCCTTTGACCACGTAGATGGCCGACTCGCAATTCACATGGTAGTGGGGGCTGGAGGCACAGTGGGGCGGGATGGTTGCCACGGCTAGGTGGATGCCGGTGGAACCGGTCAGCTTCTCGGACACACCCGCCAGGCGCGTCATGGCCCCTGATTGAATCTCCACTTCCAGGCCTTCGGGATGGATAACCTTGATCTGACTCATTTCCGACTCCCTTTGTTGCTTACTAGAGGCTGCGTACCATCTTGTCCAACTGGCTGATGGCTTTTTGAATATTTTCTTGGGAATTGGCGTAAGACAGACGCACGTATCCCTCGCCGTATTCGCCGAAGGCGCTGCCCGATAGCAGGGCGACCCCGGCTTCGTTCATCGCTTTAGTCTCGAATTCTATGGATGTGAGCCCGGTCTCTTTGATGCTGGGAAATGCGTAGAACGCGCCTTCCGGTTCGGGGCAGTTAACCCCAGGGATGCTTCGCAAGCCGGCAGCGATCAGCCGGCGGCGAATGCCAAACTCGGCAACCATGGCCTCGACTTCATCCCTAGGCCCTTCTAGCGCCGCCACCGCAGCCTTCTGGGTGAATGGCGCTGCGCAAGAAACGCTGTTAACGGCCAGCTTGACGATATGGGGCACCAACTCCTCGGGAAGGATCCCGTAGCCCATCCGCCAGCCGGTCATTGCGTAACTCTTGGAAAAGCCGTCCAGGATGATGGTCCGTTCCTGCATTCCGGGAATGGAAGAGATGCTGTAGTGGTCACCCGTGTAGAGGATGTCTTTATAGATCTCGTCGGCCATCACGTACAGCCCTGGGTGCTGCATCACGATCCCCGCGATCTTTTCCAGTTCCTCCTTGGTCAGGGCCGAGCCACAGGGGTTCTCCGGAGAGTTGATGATCATCAACCGTGTTTTATCCGTAATCAGGCCGGGCAAGGCATCAATGTCAGGGTGGTAGCCCGTTTCTTCCATGAGCTGCATAGCCACGGGTGTAGCGCCGGCGAACTTGATCATGGATTCATAGATCGGGAAGCCGGGGTTGGGGTAGATGACTTCGACACCGGGCTCAGCCAGCGCCAGAAGCACGTAAAACATGATGGGTTTTGCGCCCGGCGTCACTACAATGTTGGCCGGGTCGGTGTCCGTGCCCCGGACTTCACGGCTATTCCGGGCGATGGCCTCGCGAAGTTCGGGCAGCCCGGCCGTGGGGGCGTAATGAGTGAAACCGTCGCTGATAGCCTGCATGCCCGCCTCGATGATATGCCTGGGCGTCTCGAAGTCGGGCTCGCCGATCTCAAGGTGGATTATCTCTTTGCCCTGGGCTTCCAAGGCGCGGGCCCTGGCCAGCACCTCAAACGCCGACTCAGTGCCCAAGTCGTTCATACGGGCAGCAACTGTCATCGGTCCTCCGGAATCATGGGACTACAAAATTGGCGAAGTGTTTGTGGAAATACTCCAGGAACTCAGTCCGACTGGACCTGGTTCTCGGTGCGCACTGAAAGGCCAAAGATCTTGATGAATCCCTCGGCCGAGCTGTGGTCGAACTCGTCGGCGCGGTCATAGGTAGCCAGTCCGTAGTTGTACAGGGCCTTGGGCGCCTGCCGCCCCACAACGGTTCCGGTGCCTTTATGCAGCCGCATCTTGATATCGCCGGTGACGTACCGCTGAGTGCTCTGGACGTAGGCGTTAAGGTCGGCCCGATGGGCGGTAAACCAGAGCCCGTTGTAGACCACATCGGCGTACTCCAAGGCGATTCTGGCCTTGGTGCGGGCCTGGTCTTTGGTCAGGGTCATGGCTTCCAGCGCCGTATGGGCCGTGTGCAGCAGCGTGGCCGCCGGACACTCGTATATCTCCCGCGACTTGATCCCGACCAATCGGTTCTCCACATGGTCGATTCGACCAATGCCGTGGGCGCCGGATAGGGTATTTAGATGATTTATCAGGTCGGTCCCGGCCATGTTCTCGCCGTCGACCGCAGTGGGCACGCCACACTCGAAATGAATCTCGACGTAGGCTGGCTCGTCCGGAGTTTCAGACACCGGACTGGTCCAGGCGTAAGCGTCCTCGGGCGGTTCCAGCCAAGGGTCTTCAAGCTCCCCGGCCTCGACGCTCCGACCCCATAGGTTCTCGTCGGTGGAGAACCGGCTCCGGTTGGCGTTGATGGGCAGATTCCGGGCCTGACCGTATTCGATCTCATCTTCCCGGCTCATTCCCCAGTCACGGATAGGCGCGATGACGTCAATTCCCGGCCCCAGGGCGGCGATACCGACTTCCAGTCTGACCTGGTCGTTTCCTTTGCCCGTGCAGCCGTGGGCGATGGCGTAGGCACCGTGTTCCTTGGCAACCTCAACCAAATATCGGGCAATCAGCGGGCGCCCCAGCGCAGTGGCCAGCGGGTATTGTTCTTCGTAGACCGTGCCTGCCTGCAGGGACGGGAACAAGAATTCGTTGGCTAGAGTGTCCCGACCATCAACGGTTAGCGCTTGCATTGCGCCGATGGCCAGCGCCCGTTGGCGGATGGACTCCAGGTCCACCATCCCCAGGTCAATGGTTAAGGTGATTATGTCTGCGTCGTACTTTTCCTGTAGCCACGGGACAGCCACGGTGGTATCCAGTCCCCCGCTATAGGCCAATACGATTTTTGGCTTTGCCATTTCTGTTGAGGTTGCCCCCTTGATCCTGTTTCCAGATTCTGACGTGACGGATGCGTAAACCGACGCTCCCATCCTAACCTTCCCTCTGCGCGAGGGAAGGGACTGTTCGCTAGATAGTCGCCAGGGCGTTACCCAGGCGTTCCACTGCCCCGTCGATCTCTTCTCTAGTTACGGTCAGAGGCGGCATGAAGCGAATGGTGGTGGGCCGGGGCGCATTCAGCAGAAGCCCCGCCTCGTTGGCTGCTGTCAGCACCTGAGGCGATATATCACTCTCAAACTCCATGGCGGCCAGCAGACCCTTGCCCCTCACCTCCGCAACGAATGAGAAACGGTCCTTCAGGTCGTTCAGCCGTCCCAGAAGGTAGGGCTCCATCTCTTTGGTCTTGCCGGGGATGTCGTTGTCGATGAGGAATTTGGTTCCCGCATAAGCGGCGGCTGTAGTCAGCATGTTGCCGCCAAATGTGGAGCCGTGGTCGCCCGGCACCAAGGCCATGCAGGACTCTTTGGACATGAAGGCGCCGATGGGGACGCCGTATCCGAGCCCTTTGGCCAGCGTCATGACATCAGGCTCGATACCATATTCTTGGTATCCGAACAGGCTGCCCAGACGGCCCATGCCAGTCTGGACTTCGTCTAAGATCAGCAGTATTCCCTGCTTGTCGCACCAGTCCCGGATTCGCTGCAGATAGTCGTCAGCGGGAATAATCACGCCCGCCTCGCCCTGCACCGGCTCGATCATCACTGCGGCCGTCCTTTCGTTGGTGGCCTCCATGATGGCTTCAACGTCGTTGTAATCAACGTGTACGAAACCGGGCTGCAAAGGCGTGAAGTTCTCCTGGTAGTGGGGCTGTCCGGTTGCGGCCAAGGTGCCCATGGTCCGGCCATGGAACGAATTCAAGGTTGTGATGATCTCATAGGCGCCGTCGCGGTTAAGCTTGCCGTAACGGCGGGCCAGTTTCATGGCCCCTTCGTTGGCCTCAGCCCCACTGTTGCCGAAGAACACTAGGTCCAGGGCGCTGTTCTCAACCAGCGTCTCGGCCAATTGTAGTTGGGGCACGCTGTAGAACTGGTTTGAAACCTGCATCAGCGTTGCGGCTTGGTCTGCGATAGCTTTGGTCACCACCGGATGGCAATGACCCAACTGGTTCACAGCCCAACCGGCCACGAAGTCCAGATACTCTTTCCCATCGGCATCCCAAGCACGGGTACCTTCGCCCTTGACCAGCACCACCGGTTGGCGGCGTACCGTCTGGGCGTAATACTTCTTCTCAACTTCGATCCAATCACTGCTCTTGGTCATTGCGGGTGTCCTCCCCATTGTCGGTCTTGGTCATTTCGGGTCCTTTTCTAAGGACTCTCGTAGGCGTTCTACAGCCTCTTGGATATCTTTCAAGGCCTCGTCCAGTTCGGTGACTGCATGCTCGATTACCCGCAAGTCTTCCGAGTTCGGAGTCGCCTGGCCTTCCACACCCGACCCAATAGGCACGACATCAGAAGGCGCCTTACCCTCCAGCAGCATCGCCAACCCCCCTCCAACGCTGTCCGCCATAACCACGTTACTGCCGTCGGCTAGGATAACCTTTTTGAGCTCTGGAAATGCCAGCGCTTCTGATTGGAGATACAGAGGCTCCACATAGATTATCGCATCGCCCACCGGTATGACCAGCAGCTGCCCTCTGACAATGCGTGACCCCTCTCCTTCTCCTCCCCACAACGTGAATTGCTGGGAAATTAACGGGTCATTTTCAATCCGGGCTTCCACTTGACTGGGCCCATGGACCTGCGGGTCTTTAGGCACCGTGAAGGCATTTAGCTTGCCGTAATGAACGCCGTCGTTCCGGGCCGTTAGCCAACCGACCAGGTTCTTTTTCTCGCCGGCCGGACTGAAAGGCAACATTAACACAAACTCTTCGCTATCGCCGCCAGGCATCTGCAACATTAGGTATGACGGGTGGACCTCAACTCCTCGCCTGCCAAAGCGGCTGTCCTCGGGTATTGCCCACTGGTCGGCCTGGTTGAAGAACACCTGGGTATCGGTGACGTGATAACGCAGGTACATTTCCGCCTGGACCGAGAACAGACCGTTGGGGTAGCGGATGTGGGCTTGGAGCTCAGAGGGCATCTCGTCAAAGTCCAAGAACAATTCCGGGAAGGCTCGGCGGTACATCTGCAGCAGCGGATCGCTGGGGTCCATGACATAGATGGACACCTCGCCACTGAAAGCATCGACCACCGCCTTGACGCTATTGCGGATGTAATTGAAACCGCTGACCGTAAATGTCGAGTAGGGGTAACGGTCGGTCGTCGTGAACGCATCCTGCAACCACCACAGCTTCCCTGAGCCATCCACCACCGGGTAAGGGTCTTCATCCATAGTCAGAAAAGGTGCCAGCGCCTTGACCCGGCCGCTGATCTGACGCCGGTACTGAATCTTGGTGCCGGAGGATATCTGGTCGCTGAGCAATATGTTGATATCGGCGAATTGCCAGGCGTAAGCCAGCCGCCGGAAGGTGCCACCCAGGTCCACCCCGCCCTCTCCCTGGTAATGCAGGTCACTGCCCGAAGGATCGATCTCGGGGGCCGAGCTGTTCACGATGGCGAAGGGCGCTGGGGATTCGCCGTAGTAAATCTCCGGCCGTTCTATTGGAATCTCACCGCGGATTGGGATGTCCTGTATGAAAAACTCCGGGCGTCCCTCTTCCGGAGTAAAGCCGATGGCCGGACTCATGGCGACGCCGAAGCCGTGGGTGTACTGGAGCCTACGGTTTACCCAGTTTCGGGCGTCTGCCGGCAGGTTTTCTGGGTCCAATTCCCGCGCTGCTAGAAGCACCTGGCGCAGCTTCCCATCCAATATGTACCGGTCCGAGTCCATGTTCAGGAAGTTATAGTAAAGCTCCATAAATTGGAGTTGGTTATAGGCATCCTGCAACGGTTCCACATCCCACAACCTGATGTTCTCAATGACCGGCAGGTTGTTAGCCACCACATCGGCATCTATATCACCGACCGTTGGAAGGGCGACCTGTTCAACTTGGTCCAATTGGTAAGCAGCCCGGGTGGCCTCGATGTTCCGATCTATGTAGACCTGTTCGCGTTCAAACTGGTTCGGGTCCACCTGGAAGCGTTGGAACAAAGCGGGGAAGGCCAGGTTGGCCAACAAAACCATAATGACCCAAAGGCTGAAAGCCCCGGCCATCAGCCGTAGACCACCGAAATAATGGCTGGCGAAGAAAGCGGCCGCGCCAAGAGTCGCGATGGCGGTCATCAGCCAGAGAACCGGTATCCGGGCGTGAATGTCCGTATACCCCGCTCCAGCCACCAATCCGCCCGAGGACAGAACCAAGTCGTAGATAACAAGGACATGCCCGCTGGCGATGCTCAACATTAGCAGACCGCCCAGGATTCCTATGTGTTTCAGCATCCTAGGCGCCAGGAAGAAGTTCAAACCTCTTAGGCCGTAGATCCCCGCATAGAGAAACAAAGACATCACGACCGACACGATCAGTATGCCCATAACCCAGACCTGCACGAAATTCAGCATGCGCACGGTTACGATGAAGAAGGAAAGGTCTTGGCCGAATTCGGCGTCCGAAACACCAAAAGATACTTTGTTCAGGAACAGCAAAAAGACTTCCCAGCGGCCAGCTGCGGCTGATCCGAAAACCGGCGCAGCCGTCAAAACCGTAATCACGACGGCCGCCACCAAGAGGGCCCGCAATAGCCGCATGGTCTCTTCGGTAACAGGAAGGGTGGAAGGGCCTCGGGAAAACCGGAAAGTGAAGTAGAAGTTGACGATTAGCGCCGCTGCCGTCACCGTTGTCCCGCCGACAAAAAGCCAGATCTTCATCACCAATATCTTGGTGAACACACCTTGGTAACCAAGTTCGTCATACCACAGCAGATCAGTGTAGACCGTCCGGAGCCACCACAGGACCAAGAATGCAAAGAGTAGGGAAACGGCGGTTATGCATCCATTGCGCGCCCGTCGGAGAGCGACAGCCGAGACTCCCGGCAAGTTCGGGCTTTCTGGCTCGTCGGAGTCGTTTGTTAGGTCAAAGCTCATGGCTTAGGTAATCGTTAGTTGATCAATGAAGAAGCGCTTGGCGCATAAGATTACACACCGTCTGCATTATCGCGTCTGCGGACGCTTCTGAAATCTTCAATGATCGTGGTGCCGCTTGAGTTTCCGCGGACGCACTCCAGAAGTGCATCTGGCTGCCGTCCGTCAATGATGTTTGCAATGGGAGAGCGTTCCAGGGCCCGAAGACAGGCCGAAAGCTTGGGGATCATTCCCCCTTGGATCACGCCTGAGTTGAAGAGGATGTTGGCCCGGCGCCGGTCCAGCCGCCGAATCACGCGGCCACCACCATCCATAACGCCGGTGACGTCCGTCAGAAAGATCAATTGCTCGGCCTCCAAGGCGTAGGCCAGTTCCCCCGCCACTGTATCGCCATTGATGTTGAGTGGGCTGCCCGCGTTCTCGGAGCCATCTCGTTCGTGCACGCCCAGAGGTGCGATCATTGGGATATACCCATTATCCAGCAGAGCCCTGATCGGTTCATTGTTGATGCTGGTCACCTCGCCAACGAATCCGAGTTCCGGGTTGCCAATCTTGGCCTCGATCATGCAGCCGTCGATGCCACTGAGGCCCACTGACCGACCTCCCAACTCGTGCATCTGGGATACCAGTTCTTTGTTGATCAGTCCGGTAAGGACGGCAACCACAATCTCGAGGCTGGGCGCGTCGGTAACTCGCAGGCCCCCCACGAACTGGGGCGCTAAGCCTTGGCGCTGCATCCATTGGGATATCACGTTGCCGCCACCGTGGACCACCACCACTTCACGCCCTTCCTGTTGCAACCGCACCAGGTCCCGGAGGCTAGTGTCGTGACTACCCAGGGTGCTGCCACCGATCTTAACCACTAATGGACGGCTTTTTACCGGTTGGCCCGCCAATTATCTCTCCAAACGAAAATACTCAAATCAAGATGGGGCGAATGGGTGTGGAATCGGCTGCCAATAGGGACCGTAAGAGCCGCCGGAAATGCGATCAGACTGCCGCTGGCCCTGCTATCAGGGACGGCCGTCCCACGCCCGAATGTCTACTCAGAACTCGGACGCAACCGTGTGCGAGCACAGGTGGTCAGGCCAATAGTAGTGTTGAAAGTCGGATTAGGTGGTGTAGGCACTGTTGATGACCACGTATTCTTCGGTGAGGTCGCAGCCCCAAGCGGTAGCCTGACCGTCCGAAAGATTTAAATTGACTCCGAAGGTGACTTCATCGCCCCGCATCAGCGCTACGACAGCGTCCCGGGCGAATGGCACTGGCTTGCCGGACTCCATGATGCAGACGCCGTTGATGTACAGGTCTATCTTCGACTCGACCATCTCAGCGCCGCTCCGGCCCAGGGCCATGATCAACCGGCCCCAGTTGGGGTCTGCGCCGTAAACCGCTGATTTGACCAAAAGGGACGACGTGATGGTCTTGGCCGCCAGGCGAGCGTCTGCGATGTTCTTTGCGCCCTCAACTTTTGCGACGATCAACGTTGTGGCGCCCTCGCCGTCCTGGGCCAACTGACGCGTCAACTGGACCAAGAGTTCCATCAGGGCGTCTCTAAATGTGTCGGCATCGGCGCTTCCAGCAGATATAACCGCATTGCCAGCGGCCCCATTGGCCAGGACCACCAGGCTATCGTTTGTGCTGGTGTCGCCATCGATGTCCAGCATGTTCAGGGTGCTGTCGGCGATATCAGGCAGGATACTTCGTAAAAAGTCTTGCTCCACGGCGGCGTCTGTCGCCACGAAACAGAGCATCGTCGCCATGTTGGGGTGAATCATTCCAGAACCCTTAGCCACACCGGAGATATTGATCTCCTTGCCTCCAACATTGACCGTGACAGCCGCTTCTTTGGTGTGGGTGTCCGTGGTCATCATGGCCCGGGCCAGCGAGTTTCCACCGTCATCAGACAGCTCGATCTGTTCTACGCCCTGTTTGATCAATGTCATGGGCAGCTCAACGCCGATAACGCCGGTACTGAAGACAAATACTTCTTCAGCCTTCACGCCCAGTCCTGCAGCGGCCACGGCGGCCATCTCTTTGGCGTCGGTGTAGCCCTGCTCTCCCACGCCGGCGTTGGCGATGCCGGAATTGACCACCATCCCACGGATCGGTCCGCCCGCCGCCATGGTCTCACGGTTTACGGTGACCGACGGCGATACCAGAGCGCTCTTGGTGAACACTCCGGCTGCGGCGCAGGGGGTGTCAGACAGTAGCAGTCCCATGTCCATCTTGTCTTCGGTGAACGTCTTGATACCCACGTAGGTACCTCCAGCTTTGAAACCTTTGGCGGTGGTTATAGTGCCGCCTTCTACGTGGTTGATTGGGCCGGCCATGGGCTACCTTCCTTATGGGTTATATAGACTCTATATCCGTGCCTGAGCAAGCACAGAGTATATCACAAGCACAACCCAGCCCACCCTGGCATCCCTCTTTCCCGTTATGGCTGTGGACTGGCCGTGGGGCTTAACCTATAATCGAGCCTGCGACTAGACTAACGATTGACCGGGTATTTAGCAAAAATAATTACGCGCAGGTGTTGGAATGGCAGCGGTAAGCCCCTTCAGAGGATGGCGGTACAACCAGGAAACTGTGGGAGACATGGCCTCGGTGCTGTGCCCTCCCTACGACATGATTAACGAGGAGAACCAGGAAGCGCTCAAGCGCCAGAACCAGTACAACGTCATCCATCTGGAGGCCGGCGAGGGCCTGGACTGGAACACCTCAGCCAAGGAACAATACGCCGCAACTTCCAACCTGTTCGACCGCTGGCGGCAAGATGGAGTCCTGCAACAGGATGAGTCGCCCAGCTACTACCTGATGCGCCACAGCTTCCCTTTATGCGGAAAGAACATGGTGCGGGTGGGTTTGATCGCATCGGTAGGGTTAGAAGATTACGCTGCGCGCCAGGTGCTGCCCCACGAGTTCACCCAAGCGCCTGCCATCCAAGACCGTGTCTGGTTGATGGAGTCGCTTTCGGCCAATATCAGCCCAATAATGTCCATCTACCGTGACGCCGATGGGGAGTTGGACCGCGTATATCATGAGATCATGATCGGCGCTCCGGAATTTGACGCCACGGACGAGTCCGGCGGCGCCACTGCCCTTTGGCGCATCACCGACCCGGCCGTGCAAAGCCAGATCGGTGAATTTTTCGCCTCCCGGCCCATCTACTTGGCCGATGGCCACCACCGCTACGAAGCAGCTAGGCAGTACCAACTGGACCGCCACGCCGAGAGCAACGCGGCCAAAGCGCCAAATCTGGCCCACAATTTCGTCATGATGACACTGATTGCCTTCGACGACCCCGGACTGGTCGTGCTGGGATATCACCGCACCCTGAACGGAGTCCCAGCCGACAAGCTCGCCAACATCAAGGCCAAGCTAAGCGAATTGTTCGACTCGGAAACTTTGACCGGCAACTCAGACGCCTTGGTGGAACAGGTAGACCGCCTGGGAGCCAATCAGCGGTTGCTCGCATCGGTGGACAGTGGCGGCGCCGCCATGCTGACGCTGAAAGAGTCGGCGGTTGAGCCTAGCTGGGGTGCGCTGGCCACATCTGAAGCCTGGGTCCTTGAGGAACAGGTACTGCGCCCCGAGTTGGGAGACGCCACTTTAGACCACCTGGATTTCATGCACGACCATGAAGAAGCGGTCGCTCAAGCCGAGAGCGGGGAGTTGCAGATGGTTTTCCTTCTGAAGCCATTCCCGTTGGATGCATTCGAGAGCATCGTGGGCGGCGGGCAAAGGTTGCCGCGGAAGTCCACATTCTTCTTCCCCAAGCTGCCTACTGGCTTGGTAATCAACCGGCTGGAGGGGGAGCTTTAGAGGGAGTTAGCTAGATGCCCGGTCGCCGTTGGTGCGTTCAGTCCGTTCTTTAAACCGCTCGGTGATAGCCTGTTCGGCCTGACGGCTATTGGCGGCGATGAAATCTTCCAGTTGTCTGATCTCCGCCTGGACTTCTTCATCGGCGGAATTACCGTTCTTCAGGCTAGCAAGCTTGGAACGCGCCTCGTCCACTCGTTTCAGCAACTGTAACGCTTCCAGCTCTTGGGTGGCCGTGTCCTTGATAGCCAACAGCCTGCGCCGGTTGGATATGGCGTCTTCAAGCCGCTCCTCGATCTCCCCCATGGCGGTCAGGGACGATTCCAAGGACGTCTGGCCGTAGACTACCTGGCGTGGCAGGCGGCGCAGTTGGGTCCGGAATTGGTTGACCAAGGCGTCCATATGGTCTTCCTTGGCCCGCATCTCAGCTAACCCCAACCTAAGGGTAGCCATCGCTTGTTCGAGTTGAGAAATTGCCATTTCAGGCACCTCCCCTGGAACGATAACGCCGGGGTAACTTGACCGCTACACACGCGATTACGTCTATGTAACCCAATTATCCCATTCCTCCGGGCGTATTCCTATGGGTTGAATCCCACTTCCGGCAGAACGATTTTTAATGCGTCCATGACTTCAGTGATGTCTTCTTTCGCTACCGCTCCCAGATGGCCGATGCGGAAAATGTCCGCGCTCATCCGGCCCTGTCCTCCGGCCAGCACAACGTTATGCTCGGTGCGCATCTTACCCATTAACGCCTTCTGGTCGACTCCTTCTGGCACCTTGATGGCAGTCACCGTGTTCGATGCGTACGCCTCATCGGCAACAAGCAACTCCAAACCCAGATCACGCGCGCCGTCGCGTGTCAACTGGGCGATAGTGTGATGGCGCCCGAACACGTTCTCCATACCTTCTTCCAAAAGGACGTCCAATGCCCGGCTCAGACCGTACATCGCCGACAGGTTCGGAGTGAACGGAGTCTGGCCGGTCTGGAGATAGCTTTTGGCCATGGACAGGTCGAAGTAGAACCGGGGCATCTTGGCGGTCTGCTGGGCTTTCCAGGCACGTTCACTAACGCTGATGAAAGACAGGCCTGGGGGAATCATGAACCCCTTCTGCGAGGCGGTGCCCACCATGTCGCAGTCCCAGGCGTCGACGGGCAACGGTATGCAACCCAGGCTGGAAACAGCATCTACCAACAGTAATTTGTCGAACTCACCCTTCACAACCTTGGCGATGTCTTCCACCGGATGGGTCACGCCCGTGGATGTCTCGTTGTGGGTGACCAGAACCGCTTTGATGTCGGGCTCCGCCTGCAGGGCCTTGCGAATGTCGTCCGGGTCTATGGGGCCGCCCCAGTCGAAGTCCATACGCTTAACGTCGGCACCGTAAGCCTCGACCATGTCCACAAACCGGTCTCCGAAAGCCCCAGCCGTGGCGGCGATGACCCTGTCACCAGGCGACAAAGTATTGACGATGGATGCCTCAAGAGACCCGGTGCCTGACGCCGTCAGGATGAACAGGTCGTTTTTGGTCATAAACACCTGCTTCAACTGCTCGGTGGCCTTGTTGAGGAGGGTGTCGAACTCCGGGCCCCGGTGATTGATCATCGGATTAGTCATAGCCTCGACGATATCGCTGGGGATGGGCGTGGGGCCGGGGGTTCTCAGGTTTTGGGAAGGGAATCTCTGCATGGGTCTATTTTCCTATCTGATTGCTTTCCAGTGACGTGCCAGCGGTATGTGATTGTATCCCTGGTACTTTCTGGGACGCCAGTTTAGTTCAGGCAACGCATCGGGAAATGCCGGGATTTGAGGGCCGTTCAATCCGTCCGGGCCGGTTGCTGTATGTGCCTGGTCAGTCAGAGTTGACTGCTTTTTAACACGCTCAATGAGGCGTGATCAGCAGGCTGTTCGAACGGTAGGTGATTATATCACCGTCAACCCAGGCCGTCACATAACGGTGGCCGGTTCGCTGATGGCGCCGGTCAAGCCTTAGCCAAAATTCTTGTTGAAGACGAATATAGGCAGGATCAAACCCAGTATCCCGGCCGATGCAAGACTGAATAAGACGAATACTCCCAATCCCATTAAAAAAGACTCGCCTCTGCGGAATGCGGCCAGCAGCGACATGGTAAATAATGTGCCGGGCATCAGCGCCGCGAATCCAGTGATGGTCCAATAACTGGAAAATCCCACCCGATCCCAGATTAGCCACGCTCCCAAAACACCGCTGGCCAGCAGTACTAATGGCACGGCTAAGCCGCCGATGTTAATTCCCCAGATGAATTCGTTGGTGAAGAGGGATTCCAGCACCAACTGTGGCGGCAGGTTGCGATCCATGTGCACGCCGCATCTGATACAAAGCTGTGTTCCCGGTTCGTTGTTTGTTGGCATGCCGAGCAGATCATGCCCGTTCACCCCAGCCGTAGTGTCCAAAGTCGACCTTGATTATCCCTGATAAACATATTTGGACCGTTTCGGCCAGCAACTTCAACCATTTCACGCCTAATAACTTACAAGCCGTGCCATCGGTCAACGAGGCAAGTTATAATGCACGCTGGATTTCAAGTGCTCACTTAAATTTCAACAATCTGATTTGCTTGGGAGGCTGACATGGCTTTGGAAATCAATCGGCAACACACGGCCCTTTTGGCCATGGACTTCGAAAATGACATCGTCCATCCCGACGGCGCTTTCAAGGACTTCGGATTTGCAAAGATGGTGGCAGAAACTAATGTTTTGGATAAGTCGGCCCAACTATTGGCTGCAGGCCGCAGCGCCGGTATAACGATAATCTACGTCTCGGTTAAGTTCCGCCCTGGTTACCCTGAGCGGCCGGCGAACGCTGGACTTTGGCAGGGGCTGCACGGAGCTACCGCCTTGGTGGAAGGAACCTGGGGCTCCGAGATCCATGAGAAATTAACTCCCCAGGCCGGCGAGCCCATTGTAACCAAGCGCGGCGTTTCGGCATTTACAGCCTCCGACCTCGACCAGATACTCCGAACCAAGCGAATCGGCACGCTGATACTGGCCGGCGTTGCCACCAATTTCGTGGTCGAGGGCACCGCCCGGCAGGCCTGCGACCTTGGCTACGACACCATAGTAGTAGGCGACTGCTGCGCATCGGTGAGCCAGGAGGCCCACGATGCGTCCCTGACCGTGGCGTTACCCTTCCTCTGCACGATCTCCACTCTAGAAGAAGTCTCCGCAGCCCTTAAATAGCCTTAATACCCGGTTTTTGAGGCTGGATCCGGGTTATGTCATGTTATAATCGGCCCATGACTACAGGCTCGGGATTACTGGAAGGACTTAACCCAGCGCAGAAAGAGGCCGTCGAGACCGTCGATGGCCCTCTCCTCATCGTGGCCGGGCCCGGCAGCGGCAAGACCCGAGTCATCACTCACCGCATCGCCTACCTGGTCCGCGAGTACGAGATCAGCCCCTTCAACATTCTGGCCATGACCTTCACCAACAAGGCCGCCAGGGAGATGCGGGAAAGGCTGGACCGGCTGGTCGGCTCCCGCAGCGACGCGCTGACCGTAGGCACGTTCCACTCCTTCTGCGCCAAAGTGCTGCGTATCGACGGGCACAACCTTGGCCTGGACACCAACTACTCAATCTACGACGCCGACGACCAGGCCAAGATCATCAAGGACTCCATGGAACTGGCGGAGATCGACCCCAAGCGGAACCCGCCCCGGGCCATCCTCAGCATGATCTCAAACGCAAAGAACAAGATGTGGGACTCCAGGGCCTTCACCAAGAACGCCGACAACTACTTCGAGGAGATCTGCGCCCAGGTCTACCACCATTACGAAGAGGCCCTGACCCGCAACAACGCTGTGGACTTCGACGACCTTTTAATGAAGACAGTACAGCTCCTTCGGGAGTTTCCCGGCGTCAGGACGAAGTACAACGACCGCTACAAATACATCATGGTGGACGAGTTTCAGGACACCAACATCTCCCAGTACCAACTGGCCCGGTTACTGGCTGAGTCCCACCAGAACATCTGCGTAGTGGGCGACCCCGACCAGTCGATCTACTCCTGGCGTAGCGCCGACATACGCAACATACTCAGCTTCCAAGGTGACTACCCTCAGGCCAAGACCATCGCTCTGGACCAGAATTACAGGTCTACGGCGAATATCCTGGACGCCGCCAAGAATCTCATCTCGATAAATGGCCAGCGCATCCAGAAGGACCTGTTCACCGACAATTCCAAGGGAGACCTGGTGGAGATTCGGGAGGCCTATGACGAAGGAGAGGAAGCGTCCTTCGTTATCTCTGAAGCCGAACGGCTGGTACGCGAGAACGGGTATAAGCACGGCGACTGCGCGGTCATGTACCGGATCAACGCCCAGTCCCGAGCCCTGGAGGAGGCCTGCCTGCACCAAGGTACCCGGTACCGGCTCGTCGGCGGCATCCGCTTCTACAAGCGCCGTGAGGTCAAGGACCTGATGGCCTACCTGCATCTGGTCTATAACCCCAACGACGATGTGAACCTGGGCCGAGTGATCAATGTGCCTCCCCGGGGCATCGGCGCCAAGTCCATGCAGCAAATGGGAGACTGGGCTAGGAGCAAGAACCTGGGGCTTTTTGCGGCCATGCAAGAGGTAGCTGCCGCCCGGTTAGCCGGCGAGGACTGCCCCATCACCATCACGAAGAAGGCCGCCACGTCCTTCGCAGACTTCGCCGTGACCCTGGAGAAGCTCATCGAGCTGAGCAAGCGGGAAAAGGTCGTTGACCTGGTCGACCGGGTCGTTGAGGACACCGGCTTCCGAAATTTCATCCAGAACAGCGATGACAGTCCCCAGGAACGCTGGGAGAACATCATGGAGCTACGGGCCACCGCCCAGGAGTTCAACGCCGAGGCGCCGCCCGACGGCCTGGCCACACTGCTGGAACGCCTGTCCCTGGTGGCCGACGTGGACAACTACGAGGACGCTGACGACTCCATCACGCTGATCACCCTGCACCAGGCCAAAGGGTTGGAATTCCCGGTGGTGTTCATGGTGGGCATGGAGGAAGGGCTGCTTCCCCACAGCCGGTCCCTGGACGACGAGGACCAGCTTGAGGAGGAACGGCGGCTTTGCTACGTGGGCATGACCCGCGCCGAGAAACTCCTCTACCTGACCCGCGCCTTCCGCCGCTCGATCTTCGGGGCCACTCGGGCCGGGGAGGGCTCCCGGTTCCTGAGAGACATCCCCGCCGAGCTGATCACATCGGGCTCCGGACCAACTAATGGCTCCGCTGGCGGTACAAGTAGATCGTTTGGCAAGCCAGGCGAGTCTAAGGGCCCGTCCTGGAACACCTGGCAGGCACCGACTCCGGTGATCAATCGGGCCAAGCCTGAGTCGGCCCGCCCAACTTTGTCGGTGGGCGACTCGGTGCGCCACAACGCTTTTGGCGAAGGCGTGGTCACCCGCGTGGACGTAACAGCCTCCGACACCGAGGTCACCATCGAGTTTGAAGGCGGCGTAGGCCAGAAACGCCTGCTGCTCAGTTTCGCGCCATTAGAGAAGATAGGCTAGCCTCGCCACCGCAATTCCGATCAATTGGGATACAAAGACCTGCTCTAAAATTGAGCAAGTCACCGTAGGTGCGGGGTTTTAACTCGGTTCGCCCGAGGGAAACCAATGCTAAGTGAGGAAGCCGGATTACGATTCCAGTCCAATCCGGTTTCCTCAGATTAATTTGGCCAACCCCGAGCCACGGCCGGTTAAAAACCGGCGCCTACGTCGCCGCTTGATCTATTCATTTACAACACATCGAACACAAAATCGGAGCGATAACCCAGAATGGCCGAAAAACTCCAGTCCAGCCGTGTCCGAATCGAAGACTCACCCCGCGCCATCCAGAACTACTTCTGGGAGCAGAGCTGGACCGACGGCCTTCCCATCGTCGCACCCACCGAGCCATTGGTCCGCGAGATGCTGTCCGGCTACGGCGGCCAACCGTCCGACTCCCTGGGCCGCATCCAGCCCGGCAACTCAAACGTCACTCTGGAGAAACTGGCGGTCAACGCTGTCATGGCCGGGTGCCTGCCCGAGCACTTCCCCGTGGTCGTGGCGGCGCTGAAGGCGGCCCTACGGGACGAGTTCAACCTGGCCGGCAACGCCGTCACCACCGGCGGCGCGGCCCAGGTGCTGATCGTCAACGGGCCCATAGCCAAAGAACTCGAGATCAACGGCGATGCCGCCTGCTTCGGCCCAGGCTACCGCGCCAACGCCGTCATCGGCCGGGCGTTGCGGCTGGCCGTCCGGAACCTGGGCGGACTGATACCCGGTGACATGGACAAGGCCACGCTGTCCACGCCCTACCGCTACAGCTTCTGTTTCAGCGAGAACGAAGACCAAAGCCCCTGGGAGCCCCGGCACGTGGAGCTGGGTTACAAGCCGGAAGCCAGCACGGTGACCATAGCCGCCATCCTGGGCGTCTACAACGTCATGGAGAGCACCGTGGGCACCGGCCTAGAAGTCCTTCGGACCATCACGGCCAACATGCGCGGCGTGGGCATCCCCGGCTACTACCACCTGGGCACCCGCTCCCAGATCGTTTTGGTGCTCTGCCCCGAACACGCCAACGAGATCGCCGGGTCGGGCCTTTCCAAGGCCGACGTCCGGGAGTACATCTACGCCAACGCCCGGATGCCCATCCACCAACTCAAAGACCTGGCCCACTACGGCAACCGGGTCTGGCCCAACTGGATCGACCAAACAAACGCCAACACTCTGGTCCCAATCTGCGCATCGCCAGACGATATCGTGGTAGTCGTGGCCGGCGGGGGAGGTCGCCACTCAGCCTGGATGTCCGGCTGGGTAACGCGGGTGTGCTCGGAGGAGATATGGAGGGCGGGGTAATTCGGAGTTAGCTCGAACTGGGCTGGTCCTTGGCAGGCATGAAACGCAGCAATAAAGGCGTTTGGTTAGACAACGGGTTTTAACCCATTTTGTTGATGTACTTTCTCAACTCACCCTCCCCCATTTGACACCACCCCCACCATTCCGCGATGATACCTCCGCTCTCACGATGAGAAGAATTAGACGCTGAGGAGGCGCTTTCCTATGGTTAAGGCCGCCGTACTGTACGAACAAAAGAACTCTTTGATCATTGAAGACTTGGATCTGGACGACCCCAAAGCCGGGGAGGTCCTGGTCAAGGTCGGCGCAGCCGGCATCTGCCGCAGCGACCGCCACTATATGCACGGCGACGCCCCCACCGCTCTTCCTATAGTTTTAGGCCATGAAGGCGCAGGCACCGTCGAAGCTGTCGGCCCCGGCGTGACCTCGGTCCGGCCCGGACAGCAGGTCATCCTTTCGTTCGTCTCTTCTTGCGGCCGCTGTAAGAGCTGCATCACCGGCAACTCCCAGTTGTGCGACGCGCACGCCGCCGCTGGCGCCTTCATGTTCGATGGCACCACGCGTCTGCACAAAGGCGACACTCGAGTCCATCACTTTGGCAAGACCGCCTTATTCGCCGAGCACACGGTCGTCCCGGAGGCCGCCGTGGTGCCCATCGAATCCAACATCGGCATGGATGTAGCTGCCCTCATCGGCTGCTGCGTCCCCACCGGCGTCGGCGCAGTCACCGCCAGCGCCAACGTCCAGCCCGGCAGCACAGTGGCCGTCATCGGCTGCGGCGGAGTTGGCCTGAACGTGGTCATGGGCGCGGCCCTGGTCAACGCCAGCAAAATCATCGCCGTGGACATCAGCGAGGCCCAGCTCGAGTTCGCCCTGAAGTTCGGCGCGACCCACACGGTCAACGCCTCGGACAAGGACCCGGTTGCTCAGGTCAGGGAGCTGACCGACGGCAAGGGCGCCGACTATACCTTCGAGGTCTTCGGCTCGGCCGACACCACCAAGGCCGCCTACGACATGGCCGGCAAGAAGGGCGTCGTGACCATCGTCGGCATCGCCCCGGTGGGCGCTGAGGCCGGCATCAACGCGGTGGACATGGTCCGTAACGAGAAAACCATGCGTGGCACCTACTACGGCTCCACCCACGCCAGCGTCGATATGCCGAAGCTGGTGGACATGTACCTGGCCGGCAAACTGAACCTGGACGACCTAGTGGTCCGCCACTATTCCCTGGACCAGATCAACGAGGCTTACGGCGATATGGACAAGGGCGAGATTGGCCGCGGCGTCATAATGTACGGGTAGGCTTTCAGCAGTCAGCTTTCGGGTCTTCAACAGACAAAGCCCCCTTAATGAGGGGGCTTTGTTTTTTATGGGCTTGGGGAAATTGAGTACTTGGACGCGCCATTATTGCCTGCCGCAACTGCCATCCTGAGAGAAGCGAAGGATCTGCCATACTCGACCCCACCGACCGAACCTTTGCGCAGCCGCCCTTCTTGCTCCGAGCCAATCGGCAGATTCTTCGCCGCTGCGGCTGGCTCAGAATGACAATATTGATTGTACTGTCACTCCGAGGCGCTCCCATTTCAGGACACCGCCTTCTCGGGAGCTCTGTCATTCCGAGCAGGGCGAGGAATCTCAACGATTGGTATAGCCAACTGCGGTCCGGAAGAACGGTAGCTGGTTTGCGGTTGGGAAATAACAATCTCATAGAGGGGTATCGGGCGATTATGGACAGGCCTGCCGCCCCAGTATTAGTATGCATCCATCATGCCCAGCGAACGAATGCAAAGACAGATCGATCGTCTCCTGAATGAAGCCGAAGAGGCGATTGCCAGCCAGGACTGGCCGGCTGTAGGGGACCGCGCCAGGTCCGTGCTATCGACTGCTAGAACAATTAAAATAGCTGATAAATTACATCGCCGACCATTGTGGAAAACCGGAGATTCGCGCCCGCTTCTGGACCATTCCAATGGTCTGGAAGGCTCTTACTGCCGAGTGATCTTCGGAAAGAACATCGGACAGAGGAAAAATTGGACGACCTGACAATAAAACTTGTGGAGACTGAGGCCGAGATGGAGGGCGCGTTAGGCGTGCGGTTCCGGGTGTTCGTGGGCGAACAACAGGTACCCATGGAAGATGAGCTGGACGAGACCGATGCCACAGCCACCCACGCCATCGTTATATCTAACCGCGAGGGGCACGATGATAAAGTGGTGGCCACTGGCAGAGTATTCTACCGCGACGAGGACAGCGCGGCGCGCATCGGCCGCATGGCTGTCGACATCGAATTCCGACGCCAGGGAATCGGGGGCCGTCTACTGCAATTTCTGGAAGATGAGGCCACCGCTCAGGGCGTAACAACTTATATCCTAAACGCCCAGGTGTACGTCAAAGATTTCTACTCCGCCCACGGTTACGTCGAGCGCGGGGAAAAATTCCTGGAAGCGGACATAGTCCACGTCCTGATGCGCAAGGAAGCGGTCACCTAAAAGCGATTAGCGGTCAGCTAATTCCCTATTAGCTGACCGCTGAAAGAAAGGCCCTTAAGCTGCTAGCTTACCTAGCTCGAGGTTCTGGACGTCCATCTTTGCGATGTGGTCGCCCGGCTGGGTCCCTAAAGATTTGAATCCGTCAGAGTTGCGGAACTCGTCTTCTTTGGCGGGGATGTCGGCGCCCTCGGGGAACCGGCGGACCCAGATGAATTGGTTATGGTCCATGTTGACCCAAGTGGCCACCACCGGCATTCCAACAGCATCATGGGCCGGCTTGATCCCGGTCTCGAACAATTTGATCCAAGAGTCCATCATTCCCTTATTGATGGTGTAGCTGCGCATCTGGTCAACCATGTTTTCTCTCCTAAAATTAGCTGATAGGTATCTAGGCTGCCTTGGCGGTCTCAAGCACTTCTTCCACCAGCTTAACGTCCATCCTTGCGATGTGGTTGGTGGGTTTGTCGCCCAGGGCTTTTCGTCCCGGTGAAGCGAAGTAGGCCTTCTCTTTCTCCGGAATCTCTTCCGCGGTCTCAAAGGTCCGCACCCAGATGAAGTCGGTGCGGTCTGCGTTGACATAGGTGGCCACGATGGGGATCCCCAGGCTCACGTGTACAGGCCGAATCTCCTTGTCGAAAAGCTCCAACCAAGATTCCATCATTCCCTTATTGATGGTGTAAGTACGTATCTGTGCAACCATGTTTTACCTCCAGTAGCTTTTAGCTGTCAGCATTTTTAGGGCTGATTCAGATCCCAGTACTCTTAAGAGTACCCATCTTTTATTCCAAAATTGAGCGGTTTACGAAAGGCTGACACCTGTTAGCTGACAGCATATTGCTTTATCGCGTCTTCGCTGAACTTCAGGCCCAAGCCAGGCTTGTCGGGCACTTCCAGACACCCATCGACGAACTTGGGAGTCTCCTCAAACAGCTTCAACGTCCAGGGCATGTACTCGACCGTAAGGCCGTTGGGGATCGCGCCCATGAGCTGGATGTGAATCTCAGGGACCAGATGGCTCACCACCGGCAGGTTGAACGCCTCGGCCATGCCCGCCACCTTACGCCACTCAGTGATGCCTCCCACCCGCAGTAGATCGATCATCACGATGTCTATAGAGCGGTTTTCGATGAGCTGCCGAAATGGGTTGATTCCATATACGTACTCCCCCGCGGCGATGGGAGTGTTCAGGGCGTCGGCCACCCGGGCCAGACCTTGGTAGTCGTCATGGGCGACCACATCCTCCAGCCAGAACAGGTTGTATTCCTCCACCCGGCTACCGATGGTGATGGCCTGGTTCACATTCCAGAGTTGGTTGATGTCGCACATAATGTCGATGTCATCGCCCACGGCCTCCCGCAGCGTGCGCATGCGCAGGACCTCTTTTGCCGGGGTGTCTTCCGCGCCCATCTGCGACTTCATCTGCTTGAACCCTTTCTGGACCAGCGCCGGGCCAATCTCGGCCATCTGTTCCAGGTTCATGGGGCGCATCAACGCGCCGCTGGCATAGGTGGGCACCCGCTTACGGTAACCACCCAAAAGAGAACAAACAGACTGGTCCAACGCCTTACCCTTGATGTCCCACAGAGCCATGTCCACCGCGGCCATCGCCAGGGTCAGGATTCCACCAGGCCCGGAGCCAGTGGTCTTCTCGCGCAGACTCTGCATCACGGCCTCGATCTCCATGGGGTCTTGGCCTTCCGCCAGGGCGCAGAGAGCATCCACCGCCGATTTCAACGCCGGGGCCAGAGGGCTCAACCCCAAGGCGGGGGCGAAGGTCAGCCCGATGCCTTCGATCCCGTCGTCAGTCATCATCTTCACGGTCACAAAGGCGCGCATGCCCCCAGACTTCGGCTGCACGTCCACCAATTGTTCGTCGGCCGGGGCGTGTAGTACCTGAACTTGCGACTTGGTAATCTTCATGTTGGTCCTTATCAACGGGCCTTTCCGATACCTAAGCGGCCCGATTCTAACACAATCTAGCTTCAGTTTTGGCCGATCTGCGAAAGAAGTGTTGACAGCGGTTGCCGGCTGGCATAGCATACTTAAGCTTGTTGAGTATCAAAGCCGGATTAGTGTTCCAAAATTAATATAGAAGCCGTCGGCGAAATCTCGAGAATCTCAATAGGGTAAGAAAAGGTAGAATGACCAGCATAAAACGAGAACCCAAGAAAATGGCCATGCAGACCGAGGCGTATTGGGAGAACCTGGTGAAGCGCAGTCTATGCCGGTTCCTGCTCTTGGCCCAACTGGCCAAGGGACCGGTGCACGGCTACGGCATCAACCAGGCCATGAAGGAAGCGTGCCAAGGTTGCTGCGAACCCACCGAGGCCATGGTCTACTCGACAATGAAGGAGCTCCAAGACGGCGGCTACGTTGACTGGCGCATGGAAGAGCACCAAGGGCGGCAACGCCGGGTGTGCTGGCTGACCGACTCCGGCGAAGAGGCTTTCAGGGCCGCCGCCCAAGTCTGGCAGCGGATGGTACCCACCGTTGAGGACTGCATCAAACAAGCCCTTCCAACAGGCAAGTAGATAACCGGCAAAAAACACATCAGGGGAGGACAAAAATGTCCACTGAACAAGACCAAATAAAAGAATTGGTTCGAGAACGTTACGGCGCCCGAGCGGAGCGGGTGATCAGCCTCACCCCAGCCGAACTCGAGAATACCGAGTCCGACGGCTGCGGCTGTTCCACCGACGGCGATTGCTGTGGTGTTGAGGACCTTGACCACGCCATGCTGCTGTACAACGAAGGCCAGCTAAGCGGGCTCCCGATGGAGTCGATTGCGGCCTCAGCTGGTTGTGGCAACCCCACGGCCCTAGCGGGCCTGCAACCCGGTGAACGGGTACTGGATCTGGGCTCAGGGGGCGGCATCGACTGCTTCCTTGCTTCCCAGCAGGTCGGCGACACCGGCAAGGTGACCGGACTGGACATGACCCCCGCCATGCTGGAACTGGCCCGTGCCAACAAGGCCAAACTAGGCATAGAGAACGTGGACTTCGTCCAGGGGGAAATGGAGAAGATGCCCATCCCCGACTCCAGCGTAGACGTGATCATCTCCAACTGCGTGGTCTGCCTCTCTCCCGACAAGGACGCTGTGTTCAGCGAAAGCTTCCGTGTCCTGTCTCCCGGCGGCCGCATCCACCTCTCCGACGTGATGGCCTTGACCGACGAAGGCCCCAGCGTCTCGTCGCCTGAGGACTGGGTGTCCTGCACAGCAGGCGCCGAGCATGTGGACGTATACCGCGACCGGTTGATCCGCGCCGGGTTCACGGACATCGAGTTCGCCGGCGAGCAGGCAGACTACATGAACGACCGGTCCGAACGGCCTGCCACCAACACCGCCGGATACAAAGTAGTAGCCCACAAACCCGCCTAGGGCCTCCTGAAAGATCTGAACCAGGCAAAGAAAAGGCGGGGTCTCTGTTGAGACCCCGCCTTTTCTATTTAGGGATAACCGACTTCCGTAGGAGCGGGTTTTTGGCCCGATTTGACTCTCGCCAACTCTGTTTCTGCTAACAGAAAACTCCAACTTGGGCGTTTTCCTAGTACGCGGTTCGCGAAGTATAAGATCATCGCCCTTGTTACGGCGGGTTAAAAACCCGCACCTACGTATACAGAACAACGACTGGAACCTACCCGAACGGTATCCGCTTGAAACCCTCGGCGTAGGCCATGCCTACTTTTTTGCCGGTGTCGATGCGCCCTTGGCGGAACCATTCCCCCGCGTTCTCTTGGTCTACCTGCGATTTGTGGGCCTTCAGAGCTTTCACGGCAGTGTCCATGTAGGCTTCCACATCAACAAACTGGTCTGAGTTGTCGCCGCCAGTCACCCACACTTCCCGGACATTGTGGGGTTCCAGGCCCTCGTCGAGCAGTTCTGGAAAGGTCAACCGGTCTCGGGCTGTGGGGAATATTGCTGACAATGCCGCTTCTCCGGCCGCAAGATGGTCCGGGTGGCTCACATAATAGCCTCTCTCGATATCTCTCCCAGGACTGCCAACAATCACCACATCTGGTTTATAGCGGCGTATCTCCCGGGCTATGTCTTTGCGCAGCTCCAAAGTTGGCTCAAGATAAGAATCTGGGTAGCCTAAGAAAACCACATCTTGCAGTCCCAAGACGTTCCCGGCGTCCCGCTGTTCTTTCTCTCTTATCTCCACCAGCTTTTCGCTGGTCATCTCCGGGTCGGAACTGCCTTTGCTGCCATCGGTGCAAAGGACATAAACTACATCCCAGCCCTCCGCACACCACCTGGCCACCGTCCCGGAGCAGCTCCACTCAGCATCATCCGGGTGGGCCATGACGACCATCCCTCTACGGAATGGCTCTTCGTTCTCCGCCATGGAAATATTCCTCCCAATACATCAGCCCAAATCCATCTAAATTGCTTAATCCAGGCTCAAAATTCAGTGTATCATAGCCCAAGGCTACACCGGAATAATTCCAGGAGAAAGCCACATGCCCACCCTCTGGGCCCAGACGTCAGAATACGGCAACATATCAGTTGGCGACGACTTACCGATACTGGTCAAGTTCGAGTTCCGTCCGCCGGTGCAGGAAGGGGCTGGAACTCCCCAAGAGGACCCAGTTGGCCCGGAAAAACTGGCTGCGTTCGCCAAAGAACTGCTCCTCAAAGCCTTTCCGCCGGATAACGTCAACAACGACAGTACGACCATTGAAACGGAGAGCGTAATTGAGTTCCTGCCCGGAGACACGGTCAGCGTTTGCGGACGGGTTGTTGATAAGTCGAATGAGGGTGGAAGACTGACCGTGAAGTGCCAGCTAACCGTCGAGTCTCAGGAGGGCACGCTACTGGCCAACGCCAGCGCTGTCGTCAGTTTCTAATGCGACCGGTCCGTTGGTTCCTTCGGCGTCTCCGGGCGGAGGGGCGCGGAGGGTTCGTCTCTTCCCTTTCCCCGGAATTTGCGTCAGATGGATCTTCCTTTTCGGCCATCTGCTTCCGGTAGGCCGTCCATTGTACCTGTGTGATGATTGTCAGGAGTACCCCAGGCACGTAAAAAGTCATGATCGGTTGGTAAACCCCGTCGTTCAACCACCTGACCCCCAAGATCCCGAACACAAAGATGAACGCCCAAGCCACCCCACCAAACATCACATTTGTGTTCCATGGCGACCGGATGGCCAATAGCGCTCCCGACGGCCAGAAGATGAACATGGGAATCATGAACTCCGGCCGGTAGTACCAGGGCCTGGGGTATGACGGTCCTTGGTCTTCCTCTTCTTCCATCTAGTCCTCGACTCAACTGACAAGTCATTCTAGCACCTGGTTTTCGAATCGCGGAACGGTAGGATTACAAGCTATCGGTTGGCCCAATTTCAGTCCTATTGACACCCATTACCACCATCACGATAATTACCTGAAATCTAGGCTCGTATCATGTGAATCTCAGGCTCCGGGACACCAGTCTATCCGCCCCGGAAAGAAGGAGCGCCTTGGCCACCGTTAAGTATTCCTTAGAAGAGTTCACTCAAGACATGGAATCCTTGCTCAAGAGCCAACCCGGTGACCAGCAGATCTTCGACAAAGGTTCTGCTTGGCTTGAGCGGCTGGTCAGCACGCCAGATTCCATACCTTTGGAATTCCGGCTTCCTCTGGGCGCCGGCCCCCGCCCCAACCACGCCTCGCGCATGCTCTATCAGGGCGAGAGTGGACTGCAAGTCACCGCAGTCGTCTGGGGCGCCGGCGACCACCTTGGCCCCCATGACCACCGGACCTGGGGCATGATTGGGATACTGGAAAACAGCATCACTGAAACCAGGTACCGCCGCGTGGACGACCACGATGTGGATGGCTACGCCAAGCTAGAGAAAGACCGCGCCGCCACGTTCAAGCCCGGTGAGATTACCCTGCTGGTTCCCGATGAAGACGAGATTCACCAGATGGACAATCACACCGACCGGCCAACCGTGGAGGTTCACGTATACGGCAACGATCTCCGGTCACTAGACCGCAACAGCTTCGACCCGGAGACCGGAAAGATAACCACGTTCCGCACTAAGAAGTGGGACAACTGTTAATCGACAACGAATATATGACGGGTTATCAGATGAGCGCCAGACACTGCTCCTGGCGTTTCGTCTGGATTGACGGATGCAAAACCCTAAGCCACTAAAGTAATACCAGAGGAGAAACTCGATGGCGACGACACGACAAGACGGCGCGATTCCCGACTTTCTACGCATGGACGACGCGATTGGCTCGGACCCCGCCAACGCCAACAAGACCGGCAATTGGCACGGCTGGCCTACCAAAGACCTAAGCCCGGTCCACCTTATGGACGACGAGGGCCGCGTTGTACGCATCCGCACCCCGGTGATGGACCTGGAGGGTCTGATCACCCCCACCGACCTGCACTACACCGTGCAGCACTTCGCTGTCCCACCGGTGGTGGCGACAGACCAATGGGAGTTGAAGATTCACGGCGAGGTCAAGAACGAGCTAACGTTGAACTTCGATCAGCTTAGGCGCTTCGCCGGCCGCAGCGTTCGTACGGTCATGGAATGTTCAGGCAGCGATGCGACTTTCTTTGAGTATTTCAAGGATGAGGGCCCCAAACCTTCCCGCACTCAAGAGTGCATGATCCTCAGCGCCAGTGAATGGACCGGTGTCCCGTTAGCCGCGGTACTGAACGCGGCTGGTCTCTCGGACAAGTCCCTTTACGTGCGCGCCGTCGGGAATGACGAGGGAGTGCCCGCCACCGCCGCCGAGGGAACCAAGCCCTTTTACTATGACAAGGGCCTCCCCATACAGAAGGCCCTCCATCCCGACACCATATTGGCCTGGGCGCAGAACGGACAACTCCTTGAGCACCTCCACGGCGCGCCCGTCCGGCTGCTAGTACCTGGCTGGTCGGGGAACTGGTCGGTAAAATGGATCACTGACCTGGAGATACTGGACCACATGCCTGAGTGCTGGTATCACTACGAGTTCTATTACTACGGTGACTCGCCAGAAGATCCCAACAAGGAACTCATCACCACACTGGGCGTCAAGTCCATCGTGACCCAACCCAACGATGACACCGAAGAGATGACCCGGGGCGTACACATGGTGCGCGGCTACGCCTGGAGCGGCGCCGGCGCAATATCCGAAGTGGACGTTAGCGTTGACGGCGGAGACACCTGGCACTCAGCCCATATCGAACAACCACGCGACCGGTTCATGTGGGTGCGCTGGTCCTACAGGTGGGACGCGGACAAAGCGGGCAAGTACAACATCATGTCCCGAGCCACCGACGAGGTGGGCCGGGTTCAGTCCCGCGACCCCCGGTACAACAACATGAGAAAGAATTTCAGTGCCATAGTTGGCTACCCTGTAACTGTTAAGTAACCAACGGCAGAACGAACTAAACCCGGAGGAACCCATGCCGATAATCGACCATGCAGATGTCCGACTAGCCCCGACCATGGAGCGGGTGCGGGAGCGGTATCTGGTATCTAAAGACCAGGGTGCGGTATCATTGACTGTGAAAGAAGTAGAGATATCTCCCGGTTACGAGGGCCGGATGCACACACATCCGGTGGATGTCTCCATCCAGGTATTGACCGGTGCCATCCAGGTGATTCTGGGTGACGAGGTACGGACGGTGCGGGCAGGCACCACCTTGTTGGCCCCGCCGGGCCTGCCTCACAAACTGATTCATCACCTCTGGACGCCAGCCTTGCTGCTGATTGCATATCCAGCGGCAGACCTAGAAACGGAACACCTCGAATAGCCGCCTTTCAGCTTAACGAAAATCACGCAAACATTTTGAGGAGGAGCCCAAATGGCCCTGCCACAGATTGGCACCAAAGCAGAACCGCAGATCATCCCGACAAACGCCGGCCTTCGAACCTGGGCCGTGCCCCCGCAAGGCTTGCAAGAAAACATCGTACCCAACGACCTTTTCTACATCCGGAACCACTGGAAGGACAGCCCTGAGATTGATATCAGCACCTTTGAACTGAAGATAGACGGAGAAGTTGAGCGGACCGTCACACTATCGTTCGAAGACCTCAAAAAGTTGCCCCAAAAGCGCTTCCAAGTAACCTTCGAATGCTGCGGCAACAGCCCGGTGCCCGATTATTACACCAAGGCCCTGCGCATCAGTTCTGTGATGGAGCAGATCAAGGGTCACGGCATCATGGGCAACGCGGAATGGGCCGGGGTTTCCCTCAAGGACGTACTGGAACTGGCCGGAGTCAAGGACTCAGCGGTCGAAGTGATGTTCGAAGGCGCCGATCACGGTGCCGACGAAGTGGTGAACGACCCCGCGGAAGTCACCTACGAGCGCAGCCTGCCCATGGCCAAAGCCCTGCACGAGGACACCATTTTGGCCTATGAGATGAACGGAGAGCCGTTGCCCAAGGACCACGGGTTTCCGCTGCGTCTCTTGGTCTCTGGCTGGTACGGCATGAACTCCGTCAAGTGGCTGGTCGGCATCCACGTCTTGGACCATGAGTTCAAAGGCTTCTACATGACCGAGCGCTACATGACTATGAACGAGCCCGGCAGCCCAGAGCCGTACCGCTATTACAATAAGCTTCAGGTGAAGTCCATCATCACCAACCCGGTACCCGGCGAAACCATTCCCACCAGTGGCTATAACTTGGCCGGCGCCGCCTGGTCCGGCGAAGAGGACATCGAAGAAGTTGAGATCAGCACCGATGGCGGAGAGACCTGGAACCCGGTCCAGAAACTCCACGACCGGGTAGGCTACTCCTGGTACCGGTGGGAACACAACTGGACCCCGCCCGCCGAGGGTAAATATACCCTCATGTGCCGGGCCACCAACGTGCTGGGAGTCACCCAGCCGATGGAATTCCCGAATCCTTGGGACGGCCGGGGCTACGGCAACAACATGGTCTTCCCGTTTGAGGTGGAAGTCCGAGGCTAAGTTTGGCGATTTTAGTCCTAGGAACCATTTTTTGGGGGAATCGTTCAACCGAAACAGATCACAGTTTGAGCACAACAAGACGCATACCAGTCCCGCTTACGTTCTCCGTGGTTCTGGCCATAGTCATCGCCCTGATCATATTCTTCGGGGCCTGGGCGGTATCGGCTGACACCGGCCAACGCACTCTGGCTTTCGGGCTACCAGGCACAAGCCCAACCCTGAGCGGCAACAACCTCCGGGACCAAAACGCCAGGCCATACCAAGTAGCTCGCCTAGACGGCCATGAATCGGCCAGCGACACTTGGTGGGGCGGCGCTTTCTTAAGGGCTTGCCCCCTACACTAGGCTTGAGTCAACCCCGGCGATCGACAAATAAACCAAAAGGACGAAGGGAGGCCGACCGAATCGACCGGTCTCCTTCGAACTGAACCACTACCATGGCGGTCACCACCACCCCTACCCCTGCAATCTCGCGGTCCCCAAAGGGCATCCACCGGGCTTGGATCATATTGGTCATCTTGGCTGTGGCCCAGATAGTCGGCCAGTCCATCAGCATGGCGGCTGGGATTATGGTCGCGCCGCTGAACGACCCGGACGGCGGGTTCGGCTGGAACATGGGCCTGATTGGCGCTGCTCTGGCAATTTACTATCTGTGCGGAGCATTGGTATCCCCGATAACCGGTATCCTAGGCGACCGGTACGGCGCCAGGCCGATGATGCTCGCTTGCGGCATCCTGTATGCCGTCAGCATGGTTTTGATTGGAACTGTGACCGAACTCTGGCAGTTCTTCCTGTACTTCGGAGTCCTCCTCTCAGTCACCCAATCACTGGCAATGGTCCCCATATTGGCCTCTGTCAACGGGTGGTTTAAACAGCGGTTGGGCCTGGCCACCGGGCTCCTCTGGGCCTCAGGTGGTGTTGGAGCGGCTGCGGTCGCGCCGGGGATAGCGGGCCTTCTAGACGCCTTCGGTTGGCAGACCACATTCACCGTCATCGGATTGGGCGGCGGTGGAACACTTGCTGTTTTGACCTTCTTCTTTCATTCCAAACCGGCTGATCTTAACACGACTGCATTCGGTTCCATTGCAGGCGACCCGCCGGAGATATTCCTGGGCAAAGAGATTGAGCGCTTGCGTCTTAAGGTCTTCAACAAAGCCATGCGCCGCACCCGGGCATTCTGGAATCTGCCCACCATCCACGGCCTGGGCTGCGCCGGGCACGGCATCGTTTTGATCTATTCGATTCCTTTAGCCATCGAGCAGGGAGTAAGCCTCGGAGCCGCATCGTTCATCCTGGCTCTGATCTCGGTATTCAGCATCGTGGGCCGGTTCATGGCTCCAATCTTGGCCGAGCGCATGGGCGCAAAACCAGTCATGATGACGGCCTTGTTCGTCCAGGGAGTCACGGTCCTGGTGTTGTTCTGGGCCCATGATGCCTATGCCTTCTATCTGTTCGCCATATTGTTTGGACTGGGATTCGGGGGCGAGATGTCGGCGTACCTGGTGGTCAACCGCCAATATTTCGGCTCAGGCCCATTGGCGACTCTCTATGGGTTCGAGATGATGGGCGCACTTATCGGCCATGCCACCGCCACGGTGTTGGGCGGACTGGCTATCTATGCCACCGGCTCGTTCAATCCAGCGCTCGCCATGTCCATGTTCTTCAGCTTCACCGGGGTGTTGGTAATCTACAGCATGGAGTCCGGCAAAAAGATTCTGATACCAGACTGGGAGAGCGGACTACCTCCCGAGGCCAGGACCACCCAGAAAATCGCGGAGCAGGCCACGCGGGCGGCGCTCATCGAGCAGATGGATTCGGACTAACCGGCGAACCACGTCAATCTGGAAGTGATTTAGGAGGTACGCGGTATGGCTGAACTAATTGATTTGACCCTAACTCTGGGCAGCGAACGTGTCAGTCTTGTGCCCGGGCTCGTCGGCGTGGAGACCGAGTCCATCCAGACTCACGCCACCCACGCCCGCTCCAACCAGAAACTGTGCCTGGCAACCCATATCGGCACCCACGTTGACGCCCCTTTCCATTTCGTGGACGGCGCCACCACCATTGAAGACATGCCTCTGGAGAAATACTCCGGTCCGGCCATTTTGTTGGATCTCCGTACCGTAGCCAAGGGGCAGTCCCCGTTGTCAGTCTCCGAGCTTACCGACGCCGGCGCCAACCTCGAATCGGTAAAGGGCAAGATAGCCATTCTGTTCACCGGCTGGGCGGAGGCCGAGTCCGGCGGGCCGCGTTTCTATGGTCACGGACCCTATCTCAGCACCGATGGCGCCGCTTACTTGGCCGAGTGCGACGCCAACGCCGTGGCCGTCGATTTTCCCATCGACAAGCACCCGGACTCGCCACAGTCCACCATCAAAGACTTCCCGGTCCACCGGCTGTTGCTGGGACAGAATATCCCGCTCATCGAGAACCTGATCAACCTGGATAAGTTAATTGGCAAGGAATTTGAGATCTGGGCCCTCCCTCTCAAACTCAAGGGGGGAGACGGCGCCGCCACCAGAGCGGTGGCCCGTATCCTTTAGCCTGACCCCGATATGGACGCTCAACCCATCCTGCTGGCCACCGGAAACGGCGACAAACAGCGCGCCTTTCAGTCTCTGCTGGATGGCCTCCGATTCAACCCCGTAACCCCCACCGAAGCCGGGGTCGCCGCATCGCCCGATGAAGATGGTGACAGCCACCGCCTCATCGCCGAAGAGAAAGCCATCGCCTGGTCCGCGGCAGGCGCGATGCTGGCCATCGCCTCTGACGGTGGATTGGTCATCCCTGCATTGGGCCCGGCCTGGGAAAGCCGCCACACACGAAGGTTCCCCGGCCCGGATGTAGACGACTCCCAACGGGTAGACCGGCTGTTAGAACTCATGGAGCCCTTCAACGGAGCAGACAGAAACGCCTCTTGGGCCGAGGCGCTGGCCATTGCCTATAAGGGGCGACTTTTAGCTTCCTGGGAGCTTCTTGGAGCTGTCGGGGAGATAGTCCGGGCCCGCCAACCAGGGCCGGTGCCTGAATTCTGGGCCTTCACCATTTGGAACTTCCCTAAGTACGGGAAGACCTACAAGGAACTGACTCCAGATGAGCTGGAATCCCTGAACGACCACTGGACCCGTCTGGCCCAGCTGGTCCGGCGGTTCCTCCAGTCCGTGTTCGTTCCTCCGTTGGGCTAACCCTTCTGTGCCCGTGACAGTGGTGCGCCCAACACCTTTGGGATACAATATTCTACCGTGCCTGACCGGACCCAGACTCATTCCCCCGAAAGACGGTGACCCCATTGACGACCACTGAGTACAAACCTCCCGAGTCCATCGAAGAAGTGCAGAACCTGCTCCGCGATCAGGTCTACATCTCCGACCGGGCCCTGGCAGTTCCCATATTCCTGGCTATGAAGCTGCGACGGCCTCTGTTCCTGGAGGGGGAGGCCGGGGTCGGAAAGACCGAGATCGCCCGCGCCCTGGCCGCCGGACTGGGCACCAAGCTGATACGCCTGCAATGCTATGAAGGACTGGACGTCAACCAGGCAGTTTACGAGTGGAACCACACTCGCCAGGTCTTGGAGATTCGCCTTATGGAGGCGGCAGGTGACATCGACCGGGAAGCCGCCAACGCCGACCTATTCAGCGAAAACTTCCTCATCAAACGACCCTTACTCCAGGCCATCGATGAGGCAGAAGAGAGACCGCCGGTCCTCCTAATCGACGAACTTGACCGCTCGGATGAAGAATTTGAGGGCTTCCTCTTAGAACTCCTTGCCGACTACCAGATAACCATACCTGAGTTGGGTACCTTCAAGGCGGCCCATCCGCCCATCGTTATCATCACCTCCAACCGCACCCGGGAGATCCACGACGCCCTTAAGCGACGCTGCCTTTATTACTGGGTGGACTACCCCGACTACCAGAAGGAACTCCAAATCATCAGCGCCAGGATCCCCGACGCACCCCGCAAGCTGGCTGAGCAAGTGACGGCGTTCATTCAGGAGATGCGGGAGACCGAGCTTTTCAAGATTCCCGGCGTTTCTGAGACTTTGGACTGGCTGTCGGCGCTGCTGGCTTTAAACCAGACCGAACTTGACCCGTCGGTGATTGACGACACCCTGGGCATGATGCTCAAATACCAGGACGATATTGAGTCGGTCAAAGGCGAGCCGGTGCGGGCCATGTTGGAACGCTCCAAGAACCGCGGCCCACGCCGTGGCGGCCGCCGTCGCGGATAATCATGCCTGGCCCAATACCAATCATACCCAACGACGCTGGCCCTGACGGCCATATCCTGCATAGCCTGACGCTGTTCGGAGAGATGCTGCGCCGGGTGGGACTGGAGATCGGTTCCGGCAACATGCTGGACCTAGTTCGCGCCACCGACCATGTATCCATCGGCAAACGAGGAGAGTTCTTCCAGGCGTCTCGCAGCATCCTGGTGCACCGTAAGCAGGACCTTCCCATCTTCGACGAGGCTTTCCAGGTGTTCTGGCGCAAGCCTTCCGACCGCACCACCACCATAGACCTGCGCTCCCTGGGCGAACAGAAGCGCTTCCGTAAACCGCAGGTAAGCTCCGGCCGTGACTATGAGCCCGAGGGCGCCGGAACGATGGTAGGCGACCCGGACGACGACTCGGCCCAGAATGTTGACCTGAACCGCACCTACAGCGAGGTAGAGGTCTTCCGGCAGAAGGATTTCTCCGAATTCACGTCCTTGGAGATGGCCGAAGCCCGCCACATGATGGCTGACCTAACCTGGGACCTAGGCCAACGGCGGACCCGCCGGTTGGCTCAAGGTAGAACCGGTCCACTGGACATGCGCCGGACCATGCGGCGAAGCCTGAAATACGGCGGAGAATTCCTTGATCTGGCCTATCGGTCGCGCAAACAAAAGTCCCGCTCTTTGGTACTCATCTGCGACGTTAGCGGCTCCATGGAGCGTTACACACGTATGCTTCTTCAGTTCATACACACCATCGCCGGGGGGTTCGACCAACTTGAGGCATTCCTATTCGCCACCCGCCTCACTCGCATCACCAGGAACTTGAAGTACCGAAGCATCGACCAGTCCATCGACGAGGTCTCAAAAGCAGTACCAGACTGGGCCGGCGGCACTCGTATCGGCGACGCGGTTAAGTCCTTCAACTACCAATGGCTGCGCCGGGTGTTACGGGGCCAGGCCGTTGTGCTGATCATCTCCGACGGCTGGGACCGGGGCGACCCTGAACTTCTGGCGCGGGAGACATCGCGCCTGCAGCGGAGCTGCCATCGGCTGGTCTGGCTGAACCCACTACTGGGATCGCCCAGCTATCAGCCCTTAACCCAAGGAATGAAAGCAGCCCTGCCATACGTGGACGATTTCCTTCCGGTACATAACTTGAATAGCCTGGAATCTTTGGCCCAACATCTGAGCAGCCTTGGACCGGAGCGCAATCTAGGACAAGCTTACCGCCCGCCCGCCGCAGAGGAACCGAAGCCGGAACCCGTTGCTCCGGTGGACCGGCCTATCGACCGTCTAAACCTGCCATCGTTCCAGCACCCCGAGTGGGGTAAGCGGCGCCTGCCTAAGGACTAAAAACCTTGATTGTGCTGCCTGCAACAACAACACCGCGCCAAACGACAATCCTGCAAGCACCCCTCCGGCCATCGCGTCCAGGATAAAATGGTTCCCGGTGAGTGTGATGGCGAAGAACGTCAGGACTGGATACAGCAGGCCGAGATAGCGGCCACAACCAGGGAAAGACCGCCAGAACAACACCCCTAGAATCACAGTCCAACTGAAATGAAGGCTCGGCATGGCGGCGGAGATGTTGTAATAAGAAGCCATACTCTCGCTGCCGTAAAACTTGGGCCCTAGCTCTTGGATTGAATCCGATAGTTCCACGTTGGGTATGGCGAAGGGCGAGGCCACCGGGAAGATCATGAAGGTGAGCAACGCCCCCACAAGGTTGATGAACACCACAGTCCGGTAGAAATTGTAATCCCGGCGGTTTTTGATGAACAGGATGAAGGCCACGGTGAGAATTACCGGCCAGTAAGTGATGATGTACACCCAGTTCATAGCCGCTACCACGGCTTCAACATTCTCCAAGGCCCACGATTGCCAACCAGGCTCCCAGAGGAACCCCAAGTCCCGCTGCAGTGAGACCACCTTTTCACCGTTGACCAAGCCCACGGACCGGGTATCAGAGTGGACCAAACCCCTAGTCACCAGATAAACGACATAGGCGCCAACGTATAGGGAAAATTCACCAAAAGCGGCACGGTGGTCCCAAATGGTGGAAATCACTCTGGTTTAAAAACAGCCCCTATTCAATCGGCCAAAGATGGTCGCCCGCCTGTCGTCGATCCTACTTCCATGTCGGTTCCCGAACGGAGTGCCACCTTCTTCCGAGTCCAACAGAACATGACTGGCAAGAAGAACCTTCGGCGGAATCCAAGCTCCATAGCCAAGAACGAAGCCAATATCAGCAGACCTCCGCCAATGGCGTCCGTGATGTAGTGATTGCCGGTGATGGTGATGGCAAACAAGGTCATCGTCGGGTAGATGACGCCAAATATCTTGATCAGTTTGTGGTTGGTCCGGATGAAGATGATGCCAAACATCACGGTCCAGCCAAAATGCAGGCTGGGCATGGCCGCGTAGGCGTTGTAGTAGTTGGTGAGCTCCCGGCTGGCATATCCCGAAGGGCCAAAGATATTGATGGTGTCCACGAAATGTTCGGCGATCATCCGAGGCGGGGCCAGCGGGAACAGCATGAATCCCACCAGTGCGATCAGGAAGCTGAGCAGGACGACGTTCCGGTAATACCTGTAGCGCTCACGGTTGGTGAAGTACAGCACCACGGAAGCGGTCAAGACGATGGGGAAAAATGTGACGATATATGCCCAGTTAAAGAATATGACCAATGACCTGGCGCTTTCTATCGCCCAGGACTGCCATCCCGGCTCCCAGAAGAAACCAGCGCTTTTTTCAAACTCGATCACGCGCCGGGCATTTGCCAAGGCGGTGCTTTGGAAGTCTGAGAAGACCAGCGCGCGGGAATACATGTAGGCGAAGTACGCCCCTACAACGATCCCTATCTCCATCACGTGCGGGAGGCAGATCCTGGATAGGGGAGATTGAGGAATATGCTGTCTGATCGTAGCCATTGTCAGGCTCTATTGATGACCCCTTGTATTCAGGTACGGTGGAGCTTCCACGCCGCCCAACACTCGTGATTCATCTGAATTTGATGCGCCGGTTTTCGAAGAGGTTGCCTTCGTCCGGAACAGTCTTAACTAAAATTCTGCCAGAGTTAGACCAAATATTCCAGACCTCGGCGGGCTGGAATTCAGACTGGTTTCTCGGTTTTCGCCTCCGTCATCTCTTCATTCTGGCCGTTTTGAGACCCGCGAATCGCCTCTGATTCAAGCATCTCTGCTCCGCCGGCTCTTCTGTTTCCATTGATCGTTTTATTGCCGTTTACCTGAAGCACTACAGGCTCAAGATGAAGGTCAACCGGTCCACGGTGTTTGGCGGCGCTGCTTCCCAAGTAAACGCTACAGTCTAAACACCCGACCCACTCCTCCGGAACGTCGTCGTTTTTGAACAACCCTCGGGCGGTAGTGTATTTGGAGTTGTTCCAGATCCTTTTCACTGAAGCATCATTCAAATCTCCAAAATCTTGGGTCTTGTCCGTAAGGTAACAACACGGGGCGAATCCGCCGTCCCAATTGACCACTGCGGACCGCCAGAGCCGCCAGCAGACCTGGCCGTCTTCTTGATAAGGCTTGTAGAAGGGATCTTCTCTCAGATACTCGGGATGCTGGCGAGGCAACCACCGTTCTGCCTCCGCCGGGTCGTCTTCACCATGGGGGAAGTCGACCTTCTTGAACACCAGGGAATCGACACCCAATTCACCGGCCAAAGCCTTGGCCTCATCGAGCTGGTGTTCATTCTGACGCATGACTATGAACTGCCATTCGATATACGGTTTTTTGGAGCCTAACTCAAGCTTTTTTTGATCCAGGAGCCGCAGGTTTTCCAGTACCCGGTCCAGATGACCGTTCACACGGTAAACCTCGTAAACATCTTGGGTGATCCCATCCAAGGAAACGATCATGACGTCGAGTCCTGACCTGATCACTTGTTCCGCCATCAATGGAGTCAAGGGCTTGTTCAGGTTGGAGCTGATTATCGTGGCAATCTTCTGCTTGTGAGCGTACTCGATATATTCGTGAATCCGCTGGTTCAATAACGGCTCGCCCCAGCTATACAGAGTGAGCCATAGACAGGAATGCTTGATCTGGTCAACGACTTTCGTAAACAAATCAAAGTCCATCACGCCCTGGTCGCGGTGGATGGTGCCTTTGCCAGTGTGGCATAGGGGGCATTTCAACTGGCAGATATTGGTGGTGTCAATCTCCCATTCGTAAGGAGAGCCCCAGATGATCCGCTTGGCGAAACGCAGTTGGGTTTCAACGCGAATCACATTCCAGAACTTACGCCAACTGAAATACCGGGTAGCCAACCAGAACCGGTTGTCGCGACGGCCATAGGCTACGGATTCGATAACGCCGCCGTTGACCTGTATCCGGCGGTCGACGAAGTATATCAACGCCTTAAGAATCCAGAAGAATGGGTTGTAGCGGACCATTACTTATCCGGTCAAAGGACGAGCCGGAAATGAATCCGGGCAAGCCCAGTTTTCTCTATGATTCCGGTTCTCTCGTGAGATATACCCGCCCCATTTATTCGCCCATGATACTCCCGACGACTGACGTCCATCAATAAGCGTCAGATATGATCCGCGGCTGAAATAGACGTAAATTCTTTTGGGCCAAAATTGACTCGATTCGAACGGGCAGAGTATCC
>VFHF01000181.1 GCA_009392095.1 SAR202 cluster bacterium | reverse complement strand
TCTAGAGGCCTTTCTTTTTATGCTGATTGGCGAAACGTGGCCGAACTTTTTTAACTACTCCCGCTTCAGCAGATTTTCTACTGCGCTAAATATCTAAAACCTCAAATATTTCCCGTCTACCAGAAACAGTGACGTCATTGTAAGCATCGACTAAACCCTTAGTTTCAGCATCCATGTCTACAAAAAATCCTCTTTCCAACTCGAAATATGCATCGAGGCTGTCAACTTCCATCTCGTGAAATATTGTATCCATAGATTCAGCAATATCCGCATACACTTTGTGTTCCGTGACGCCAGCGGCCTTCAAGGCCCCAATAACTATTTTTAACATCTCCAAATATTCGGGAACTTTACCGCGTTTACATGTGAACACGTCTCGAATCATATACCTCATAGTCACCTCCTACTTAAACACCTGGAAATAAGGTTATCCAAGGATAGCATCAGACTCAAGGCTATGCGAATAGGTATCAGACCGACATATCGTTCGGGGAAGACCATACCACGATTCATTGACTGATGGTTCAAGAGTTTGAACTGATAGAGGTCAATATCAATCTCGATTACCTCGATGTCCTGAACCATTACTTGTTGGCCAGGTATTCGCTGGGCTTCAAGCCGGTCTTGTAAACCATCTCCAACTCGTCGTTGGTCGACTTACCCATCGCCGTGACCTTCTGGCTCCAGCCATAAGCAATCTCCTTAAAACAGGGCAATGTGTTTAGCTCATTTCGTCTCTGAGGCTATACGGTGCGCCGGGGCGTCCGCCTCCAGGCAACCCGAGTGGCAGATGGACATTTAGAAGGAAGGGACGCTTCTCATCTTCCACCGTTTTTAGACCGTGTTCAATGGCGTCGGCGATACTTGATTCGTCGGTGACGTGCATGCCCTCGACGCCGAAGCCTTCCCCGAGCTTGACCGGATCTATGTTGTCGAGGACGACGCCCCGGTAATCGCCGGTTTGTTTCATGTTGGCCTCTGCGCGGCCAAAGGCCCCTGCGACGACGCCATAGGCCCCGTTATTGGAAATAACGTAGAGCACCGGAATGTTGTGGCTTGCCGCGGTCCAGAGGGCGGAGTCCGAGTAGTAGAGGGAACCATCGCCGACGAGACCGACGACCGGTTTGTCGGGAGCACCGAGTTTCGCGCCGATCGCGGCACCCACACCGAAGCCTTCCGAGCCTCCAGCGGCTCTGATATATTCGTTGTTACCGGAATCGCCGGTGTTTTCAAGAATGTCTTGGGCGACGGCGTATTGCTCGATGGTTACCAGCCCGCCGCCGAACCGTTCAAGGGCCCTGTCAAGGGTGTCGGCCAGGACGTACGGACGCACTTTGTCTGGCTGTTGGACGACCGACCGGGCGGCGTCCCGCTGCCGGGCGCGCAGGGAGGCAGCTTCTTCTCTGGCCCAGGCGCGACGGTCGTCGAGTTCGTTCGAAGACGAGTCGGTTAGATCGAGTAGGCGCTGTGCTGCGCGCTTTTCGTCGGCAAGAACCCCGAGGTCCAGGCCGGGGATATTTTCGAGATTCTCCACGTCTGAGCCAACGGCGATTATTCGCTCGGCGTTGAAGAATGCGGAATAGTCGTTGGAGGTGCCGCTGCCGTCGTGTCGCACACCGAAACAGAGGATGAGGTCGGGGTCAATTTCACCGGCCTGATCAAGGCGGCGCCCACCGCAGTGGAGCGGGTGTTTGATGGAGACGCCGCGCAACTCCCCCACAACTGGAATGCCGAAGCGTTCGGCGAGAGCCGTGACTTCGGCGTTAGCCCCGCTCTTCCAGATGCCGTCGCCGATGTAGAGAAGGGGGCGTTTGGCGTCGCGCAGCGCTCGGGCGATTTCTTCCACGTCGCCGTCGGACGGATACCCGACGCGTAATTCCGGCAGGTCACCCTCGATAATGTTTGCGGTGGCCTGATTCGGGCCCAGCAACCTATCGTAGACCGCCAGGTGGACCGGGCCAACGGGCGGGGTCATGGCGACTCGTAGGGCACGTTCGATAGCAGCAGGCAATCCTTCTGGTTCGATGACTGTCCAGCTGGCCTTGGTCATGGGAGCACTGATGGCGGTTGGGCCAGCGCTATGGTGGAGGTCGAGGTTTATTCGATCCGCGAAACTGCCGGTGTCGCCGGCGAAGGTTATCACCACCACGGGCAAGCTGCCCGTCCAAACGTTTATCAACTGTCCCATACATTGGGCGAGTCCCGCTCCAAGGTGAACGACCATTACACCGGGTACCAGGTTGGCCTGGGTATATCCCCCGGCCATCGCGGTAACCGCGCCTTCGTGGAGTCCCAAGATGCCATGTATATCAGGACGCGAGTGTAGTTCGTTGAAGAACAAGGCTTCGCGAGAACCTGAGTTGTTGAAAACGTATTTGACCCCTGAAGCAACGAGTTGCTCGACTATGAGATGCGATGGGTTGGCTGTCATTTCCCTGGTTTGCAATTTTGACCCTCCTTACAAAACTATCTAACTTTAAGGGAACCGCACCGAATGCGAGACATGCTGCTGGACTTCCACAGGCTGGCCGTCAGGCTCCTCACCCGGGAAATAGAATCGGCCCTCGGTCGATCTAGTCGATTATGGTTGTGATTAGCGCATCCTGAAGGTTACTAGCTTAGCAGTGTCTCGCTCATACAATTCACGCTAAGTCATGGGTTGGCATCATCTCTGTGGGTTCTGTGGCGCTATTCGGCAGGAGGGGCTGCATTAAACCACTCCGTGGGAGTCTTAGCGGAGGTACCTGAATCCGAATCCTACGGGTTGGAAGACAGGGAAGTCAAACACGTAGAGCTAATAGACAACTCCCTTGGCTGGAAACAGTATCCTGGATTCGACACTTGGGGCTAACCGCTTCGAAATGCTGGCAGCAACTCTTCTGGGATGCCTCGAACTACGATACGGCACCATGCGCGGCAACTGCCTCCGGATTCAGTCGATGAAGACAACTTATTATCATGTCTGCGAAATTATTTTTGTCACGAGCCACTCCCAACCAGGTCGCCTGCGATTAAAGCTCTGGTAGCTGGCGGGGCTTTTTGTGACGGGAATAATGCATGTTATTCTTTCCAGCCTCGGCTGCCCAACCAATCGTCGAACTCCGAGACCCCCGCAATCACGTTCTAGAGTTCCAGACCGCATAACGCGTTTTCTAACAACTAGGAGGGTAACTCTTCCTGGAAACTTCTTGTCCTTGAGCATTAAACAAGGCGGCCGTATCCGGTGCTGAGTTTGCCCAAATCGAACTGCCGAGACCAAATGAGAAACCCCCTGACTCTGAATGCACTTCGTTCGTATACACACGTATAGTCTCGTTCGGGGCAATGGTGTAGCCAGGGAACGTGAAAGTCGGTGAGCCATCTGCCACGTCTTTTAACGACCAATTGCTAAGGTCAACTGAGGTTTCACCGGCATTCACAATCCGGACGTATTCGTCGGATTCTGTCCTGGAGACTACCCCGTCAAAGAAGATGCACTCTATGGATAGATTTGGAGTCCCGGTCGATGTGGCGACGATAGTGGGAGTCGGCACTGGTGTAGGCGTTGCTATGGGTGTGGGTACCGGTGTTGGTAATGATGTCGGAGTGGCGGTCGGACTTACATTCCCCCCGACGGGACTCGCTCCGCTGGAGACCGGTACAAACACCTGGCCACCAATTTCGTATGTCTGGCAATTAGAGGTCATCTTCAACGTGTCGTCATACGCCTCTGTTGTGTCGGTCTCGAAAATCTGAACGCCTTCTAGATTCAACCGGTTCACCACTTCCACATGGGGATGTCCGTATTGGCTATCAAAGCCAGCACTGATTACTCCTACCTCTGGCTGGACTACATCAAGAAACGCCTGTGAA
>VFHF01000180.1 GCA_009392095.1 SAR202 cluster bacterium | reverse complement strand
GAGTATGAGCACCCAGGGGCCCGTAGCGGTCGATGAGACGCCCCACGAAGAAGCTGAATATCCCAGCGGAGATCCGCCGGGCGGTTATATCCAACCCAACTGGCTCCGGCTCATTCCCAAGGCATCGCCATGGGAATCACGAACAGTCCGAAACTAAGGTTTCCCGTGGCCATGGCGGAGAAGTTGACCAGCCACATGACTGCGACGATCACCCAGCCAAAGAAAATACCGTTGGAGCGGATCAAACCCCTATCGGGAGGAGGGAAATAGCCGTCGGATTGCAAACTAGATGATTCGCGAGCCGGTGGGCTTGGTCCCGATGACCCCGGTCTGGTCAAGTTGGTCGATCTCCAGCCCGTTCAGTCCTAGCAGTTCGCCGTAGACCTCACGGTTGTGCTGTCCCAGTGTTGGCGACGGCCAGCGGACTACTCCGGGGGTTGCTGACATCTTCCACGGTATCCCCGGATATTGCTTAGGCCCCACCTGTGGGTGGTCAACTGTGACGAAAGTACCCCGGTCTTTATAGTGGGCGTCTTGTAACAGATCTGGGCCACGGAGTACGGGTCCGGCGGGGACGCCCAACCGTTGCAGTTTGCGGGTCAAATCATAGGCCTCTAGACCGATGGTCCACTCCGAGATGATCCGATCTAGGTCGTCGTGGTTTTCGCGGCGGGCTTCGTTGGTGTCGAACCGAGGGTCGTCGGCCAGTCCGTCGGCATCCATGGCTTGAGCTAGGCTCCGCCACTGGTCTTGATTGGTGGCCGCGATGGTCACCCAACGGTCTTCTCCGGCGCAGCGGTAGCTGTTGGCCGGAGCGTACCAACCCGAGCGGTTGCCCCGGCGTTCCGGTTCCTGCCCGGTCATCTGATAGGCCAGCACCTCCGGCCCCATCAATGCAACCGAGGACTCCTGCTGTGAGACATCGATGTACATGCCCTTGCCGGTGCGGCGGCGATGGCGCAAGGCCGCCATCAGGATCCCAGCGGCGTGGGAGCCGGTGATGGGGTCTCCGTGGTTGATTCCTGACTTCATGGGCCCCTCGCCCCGGTAGCCGGTCATGTGGGCCATGCCGGATAGCTGCTCCTGGCCGATGCCGTAGCCGAGATAACCTTTCCAGGGACCGGTGTTGCCGAAGGCCGGCATGGAGACATAGATCAGGTCGGGCCTATGTTTCCGCAATTCTTCGTAGGTATAGCCCAGCCTTTCCAGGCTTCCCTGCCGGAAATTCTCGATGACGACATCGCTGATAGACACCAACCGCTCGAAGACCCTTCGGCCTTCGTCCTTTGTCAGTTCCAGCGTCACGCCGTACTTGGACATATGCAGGCAATTGAACCAGCCGTTCCGGTTCCAGGGCTCATCGCCGGGTTCGCCGTCGGGGTAGGCGGCGATGCCCTTGGCCGGGTTGACTGGACCCCGGTGGGAGTCGTAGACGCTAAGGGACTCCATCTTGATGATCTCAGCGCCCATGTCGGCGAACAGTTTCGTGCAATAAGGCCCGGCCCAGATGCGGGATAGGTCCAATACGCGATAATTCTTGAGTGGCATTCTTTCGGGAGGTTTCTGCATGCCGCTACACCCCCTCGCTCTGAGCCAGCACGCCCTGGTCCACCAACTCCGACACCTGCGCTCCTGAGTAGCCCAGCCAGGACGTTAGCGCCTCGGCGGTATGTTCCCCTAGCAGCGGAGCCCGTTTGAAGACCCAGGCATCGACGCTGTCTTCGGGCATGATTGGAGCGCCGGGGTAGGTTAGCTTTCCAGCCACCGGATGTTTCAGTTCAACGAAATAGTCCCGGTCCAGAAGCTGCTCCATCTGAAGGATGTCTTCCATGGTGGCGACGAAGCTGAAGCCCAACCCGCTTTCCTGCCCGGCCTTGAAGATGTCTATCTTGTCGTTGTCGATGAGGAAGGGCAGCATGTAGGCATCCACTTCGTCGGCGTGCTCTAGCCTTCCGGCCCGGGAAGTGAACCGGGGGTCGGACAGCTCTTCTCTTCTCATAATCCGGGCTACCTCCGGCCACCGTTGGTCCGGCCCAGCAATGATGCCAACGTGGCCGTCCTGGCAGGGGTAGATGCCCCAGGCGGCGCGGCCGTAGCCCCGGTTGCCCACACGGCTATATTCCTGACCCGAGTAGCTGAACTGCATCAGCGCGTTTTCCAAGATGTTGGTGGCGTATTCGGCGATGGACACATCGATCTGCTGGCCCTCGCCGGTCTCCTCGGCGTACATAAGCGCGGCCATGGTAGCGGCGAAAGCGTTCTGTCCCGCACCCAACTGGGCCAAAGGCATGCCCTCTCTCAGTGGCTCCTGCTCCGGCTCTCCGGTGATATTCATCAATCCGCCGATGGCGTAGAGGTTCAACTCCGACGCCTTCCAGTCGCGGTAGGGGCCGGTCTGACCAAAGTTGGAGATAGACGTCACCACCAAAGCCGGGTTGGCTTTCTTCAGGTCGTCATAAGGAAGCCCCAAACTGTCCATGCCGCCGGGGGCGAAATTCTCCACCAGGATGTCAGCCTTGGCCGCTAATTCCAGAATCACCCGCCGTCCCCTGGGTGACTTGAGGTCTAACGCCAAACTCTGCTTGGCGGTATTCAGATAAAGAAACCAAGCCCCATCTTCCGGAGCAGAATCTCCGGTAATGACCTCCGCTCCAGAAGAAAACGGCCCCAGCCACCGCATTCTGTCACCCGCTCCGAGCCGCTCAACTTTGATTACGTCCGCGCCAAGCCCTGACAGCAGTTTGGTGCAATATGGCCCGGCGATGTAGTGGGTAAGATCCAATACCTTGACCCCTTCTAGTAGTCCTGGCATCAACAAGTCTCCCAAAAATATGGCCGCCTCGACAGGCGCTAAAATTGTTGCACCGGCAGTAGGGAATTGCAACCACGCCTGTGCCCTGTCTTGGATTATGGTATTCTTCTGCCCATCCAGCCTGCTTCCCTAAATTCCCGACGTCCTTAATTTCATAATATGCGGCCCGCGAGTCCGCTGGAGACAACCGATATGGAACGTCCCATTTTTCAGCCGGTGGGCACTCCGGTAGAAGAACTGGATACACCGGCGTTGGTCCTGGACCTGGATGTCATGGACAAGAACATCCAGACATTCCAGGGCTATTTCGCGACAACGACAGCCAAAGCCAGGCCTGTGGTTACCAGCCACCTGTGCCCCCAGATAGCGCATCGGCAGCTGGACGCCGGCGGCACGGTGGGCGGCATCGCCGTGACCACTCTGGGTGAGGCCGAGGTTTTCGCTAATTCGGGGTTCGACGACATTCTACTGGCCAACCAGGTGGTGACCGTCTCCAAGATTCGGCGGCTCTGCGCCCTGGCCGCCCAGGTAAGCATCGGTATCGCCGTCGACAACCTGGACAACGCTCAGCAACTATCATCTGGGGCCGTGGCGGCCGGAGTGGAGTTGCAGGTCTTGGTTGAGATCGACGCCGGCATGGGCCGTTGCGGGATATCCCCAGGTGTCGAGGCATTGAAGCTAACCCAGAGAGTCGACGGACTGCCAGGGTTGAAGTTGGTCGGCATCATGGGTTCAGTACCAGGCCCCAAGGGTGGCGACGATCCATCAGAACATGAATCTAAGACCAAGGCCAACATTCAAGTGATTCTGGATAGCAAAGAGGCGATGGAACAGGGCGGATTGTCCATCGAAGTGGTCAGCGTCGGCGGCGCCCACTGCTATGCCCAAGCCATTCAAATGGCCGGAGTAACCGAGGTCCGCGCCGGACGTTATCCGCTGATGGACCACCGGCTGAAGTCCTTCTTGCCCGAGCTTAACCCTGCGGCCAAGATATTGGCGTCGGTGATCTCCCACCCAATAGACGGAATGGCCGTCTTAGACGCGGGACATAAGGCAACGGCCCCTGACCAAGGCAGGCCCGTTCTGGATGGGATTGACGGTGCGGAAGCCACCCGGTTCAGCGCCGAGCACGGCATCGTCGAATTGGAAGGCGACGCCCAGAGCAAACTGAACCCCGGCGACAAAGCCTGGCTAGTGCCCTACGAACTGGGCGCCAGCGTCAATCAGTACGATTACTTCCGCGCTGCCAAGAACGGCAAACTGGAAGGCTTCTGGCCCATCTCAGCCCGAGGAAGACTGGCGTAGATGAGCAATCAGCTTTCGGCTTCCTGATTGCTGGAGGCTAAAATCGGAGATTTTTAAATGAACGAGCATTACCGGCCCACTCCTGGAACGCCCATTGAAGACTTGGACACTCCCTGTCTAATCATTGACATGGACGATCTGGACAACAATATGGACGTCATTGCCAGCACGTATGCCGGCACCACCGCCAAGCTTCGGGGCCATGCCAAGAACCACAAGACCCCGGCAATCGCCCACCGGCAGATACGCCGGGGCGGGACCGTGGGCGGGGTCTGTGCCGCCAAGGTGTCCGAGGCGGAGGTCATGGTCCACGGCGGAATCGCCAGCGTGTTCATCACGTCGGAGATCGTGGAGCCGATGAAGATTGACCGGCTCTGCTCCCTGGCCGACCAGGCCGAGTTGCTGGTGGCCTGCGAACAAGCAGTCAACGCCAGAGATATCTCCAAGGCGGCGACGGCCCGGGGGGTGGAAATTGGGGTGGTCATCGAACTGGAGACAGGTCTGCGCCGTTGCGGGGTGCGGGAGATCGACCAAGGAGTGGCCCTGGCCAAGGAGATCGCATCACTGCCCGGGTTGCGATTCCGAGGGGTGATGAGCCACCAGACGATCCCCGACATGCCTGACAGGGAAGACCGGGCTGTGGAGGCCAACCGCGCCATCAAAGGTGTGATTGACCTCAAGGATGCCATTGAGGGGCAGGGCATCCCCATGGATATCGTATCTACGGGGGAGACCTGGAGCTATGATGTGGCCGCGGAGATTCCCGGCGTCACTGAGATTCAGGGAGGCAGTTACCTGATGATGGAGACCCACTACAGCTACATGACCGAGTTTCATTACGCGGGGAAGATACTCACCACCATCATCAGCACGCCCCGGCCCGGCATTGCTATCGGAGACGCCGGTGTCCGCGCCGTGAGCAGCATCTCCGGCATGCCGACCGTCTTTGACCGGCCCGGAGTGACCGTGGAAACCATGGATAGCGACCACTCGGTCTTCAGGACTGAGGCGGGCGCCAGCCTAAATATCGGCGACCAAGTGCTTCTCATCCCCGCCCAACAGGACGCGATGGTCAGCCGCTGGGACCGCTTCATAGGCCTACGCAAAGGCAAAGTGGAAGTCGTCTGGGACATCCAGGCCCGGGGTTGTCATAACTAAGCTGACAGCTATTAGCGTTCAGCAGTCGGCTTGTTGATTGGTAGCAAAGAAAAGGACCCGGCGTTACAGACGCCGGGTCCTTTTCTTTTTTCCTTCGTCATCCCGATAACTCGAGATCCCCTAGACGAGACGTTTCTGACCTCCGATAGTCGTTAGCTGACAGATATTACTCCGGCACCGGTCCGAACTCTGACGTGTTCATCAGATAGGTGTTCTGCGCTACCAGCAAGCCACGGACACGAGGGAGGTAAGAGCCGGCCCATTCGGGGTCGGCATTCACCGCATCTTTGCCTTCTTTGAAGTGTTTCAGGTCTTCGTAGGCCCAGATGTGAGTCACGGTGTTCAGGTCACCGACATCACCGTAGTACCAGCCCGCCAACTTTATACCGTGGCGTGCGCGTATGGGGAGGGCCACTTCGCCGGCGGCCGCCATGTAGGCGGGGATTCCGCCGGGTTTGAAGGTGTAGACCCGGAAATCGAAGACCATGTTGTTCTTCTTCATGAACTCAGGAGTGCCATCGGCGGGCACGTCGCCGATCGCCGGATAGATGGGACAGAAGCCCGATGAGTTCATCGTCCAGGTCTTCTGGGATTCGACCAGCGGCTGGGCCCTGGGGACGTACTTCCCGGTCCATTCAGGGTCGGTATGGAAGGCGTGTTTGGCCTCTTCCATGTGTTTGATGTCGTCGTAGCCCCAGATGTGGACCACCTGATTCAACGCCCCAACCTCGCTCCAGTACCACCCAGCCAGTGTTACTCCGTGACGCTGACGGATGGGCAGACCGATCTCTTTGACGCCGGCCCTGTAATCGGCGGTAGCCCCCGGCTTCAATGTATACATTCGGTAATCGTAAATCATCGTCTCTCCTAATTTTTCCATCTCGTTGCCCAATTGGTCGCCATTTTCGTAAGGGGGAAGGTGGAATTTCGCCCCTATCCCGTGTGTTGCAGCACAAATTCCCCGATGCGGCCGATGGCCTTGCGGGCTTCGGGCAAGATGGGCGCGTAGTGATGCCAAACGTGGGGCATGTCATCCCACACCTCCATCTCCACCGGCACGCCCGCGGCTTTGGCTCGGGATTTCAGCAACGTGGAGTCGTCCAACAGGACCTCGATGCCGCCCACCTGGAGCAGCAGAGGAGGGAGCCCGGTGAGATCCGCATGGACGGGGGACGCCAATGGGGCCTTAGGGTCTTTCCCGTTCAAGTAGACCTTGGCGATCTTGAGCAACCGTTCTTTGGACACTGAAGGGTCAGCCTCTGCATTGGTGGTCATGGATTTCCCGGTGGATTCCATGTCAGCCCAAGCCGATATGCAGACCCCGGCGGCCGGCATGGGTTCTCCCACACTGCGCAGGGCCACTAGCGCTGCGACAACCAAGCCGCCGCCGGCCGAGTCGCCGCCGAAGGCCATCTTTTCTGGGGCGATGCCCTGGGCCAGCAGCCACTGGTAGGCGGACACTGAGTCCTCCACCGGAGCTGGGAAGGGTAACTCCGGCGCCAGACGGTAGTCCAACGCCAGGACGCGTGCTTTGGCCGCTCTGGCCATGTGGGCCAGCATCACCCGGTGCGTACGGGCTGAGCCGAACAGATAACCGCCACCATGGAGGTATAGGATCACCCGGCTGTCTTCGGACTCGGGCGCCCAGATCCATTCAGCGGGCACTCCGTTGACGCCGACCCGTTCGGTCTCGATGTCGTCATCCATTGGAAGGACCGACATGATTCGCTCATAAGACAATCTATCATCGTCGGTGGTCTTTCGGACCTCTGCGGACCGGACCCGGATCATCTCAAGTACGGTGTCGAGTTCTTTGCTGGGGGGCATGGCGCATCTCCTGGGGCTGAATCGAATTGTGGGCATAATAGTACCGGTGGGCGCAGGCTGCAATAGGGAAAAAAGGGTGAAGGCGGCTTAAAAGCCCCCCTTTCGAAAAGGGGGTTGGGGGATTTCCGCTCTTCGCCAAGGTTTATGTTATCGAGGGGAGAGAAACTAACTCAACAACCGTTTCAGCGCGCGGGCGCTGCTGTGAGGGGCAGAGAGCACGGGCACCGGTGATACTTTTTGCAGATGGGCAAGGGCCGCCGCGAAAGAGAACTGAGTAAGCAGCACCACATCGACGTCAGGGGCCAGGTTCAAGACCTCTCGCTCCAGATGGCGTTCCAGGCCCGCCTGGCCCTCGGACCGCATCACCGGAATCAGGTCCTCGGCCAAACATAACCGCGGTTCAACGACAGTCCCTGCTTCCTCCGCCGCCAATTTAAGGTAGTACTCCGAGTCGCGCATGGTGGCCAGAACAGATGCGATCAGACCGACTCTGCGACCGGCCGCCACCGCATCAGCCATCACCGGACCGTAAGAGGACACCAGGGGGACATCAATTAGGTCTTTGGCCGTGTCGACCACTGGCGCGTAGACCGAGCAGGCCAGAGCGATGGCGTCGGCCTGGTTGTCGCGGCAGTAGCCGATCAAATTGCCCATCCGCTGCCGCAATTGCGGCGTGAGCTGATCGTCGAAATCGATTAGTAGTGTCTCGTCCAAGACGTTGATGATTTCGGCCTCTGGGAATTCATCGGCGAAGGCCAACCGCACCGGCGGGATGGACTCGGCGATGGCATGGATCATGGTTACGCGCATGGGCTTACCTTTTTGCATTTTGGGCTCATCAGTTATCGACAGTCAGCTAGCTCAGCCCCAAGACTTCGCCTTCGGGTGTTACGTCCATATCCAATGCCCTAGGGCGGGAAGGCAGGCCGGGAAGGGTCTCAATGCGGCCCGCCAGAGCGTACAAGAAACCCGCGCCAACCGAGGCTCTGATGTCGGTTATCGGGAAGGTGTACCCGCCAGGCCGCCCCTTCAGGCTCTGGTCGTGGGAGATCGACAGGTGGGTTTTGGCCATGCAGATGGGCAGGCCGCCCCAGCCTTTGGACTCGAAGTAACGCAAGCGGCGGCGGGCCTCTGGCGACCAGCTCACATCGGCAGCATTGTAGATCTTTTGGGCCAACGCCAAGACCTTGTCCTCGGCCGAGGCATCAGCAGGATAAGCGTAGGTTATCTGGGGGTCACCTTGGGCCGCGTCGACCAAGGCCTGGGCCAGGTCTTCCCCGCCGGCCCCGCCCTGGGCAAAGCCGTCACATTCCACCGCCGCGGTGGCTCCGGCGTCCATGGCAATCTTTTTAACCGCCGCCAATTCTTCTGGGCTGTCGCTGGCGAACCGATTGATGGCCACGATGCAAGGAAGTCCGAATCCCTTCACTATTCCCACGTGGTGGATCAGGTTTTCTCCTCCGGATACCACGGCATCCGGGTCGGGGTTGCCAAGGTCGCGGCGACGAACTCCGCCATGCCATTTCAGGGCGCGGGCGGAGGCCACTAGGACCGCAGCGCTGGGCAGCAGGCCGCTCTGACGTGTTTTGATGTGCATGAATTTCTCGAAACCCAGGTCGGAGGCGAACCCGGCCTCGGTAATCACGTAGTCGGCGTAGCTCAAAGCCATCTTGTCGGCGATGATCGAGCTGCAGCCATGGGCGATGTTGCCGAAAGGGCCAGCGTGGATGATGGACGGCTGGCCCTCCATGGTCTGGACCAGGTTGGGCATCACCGTTTGATGAAGCAAGGTCATTAACGACCCAACAACCCCCAACTGATCTACGGTCACCGGCTCACCTTCCGAGGTCTCGCCGACCACTATTCGGGACAACCGTGCCCGCAGGTCTTCCGGGCCGTCTGCCAAGGCCAGGATGGCCATTATCTCAGAGGCGGACACGATATCGAACCTTGCCTCCCTCAAGGGGCCGTATCCTGAGCCACCGACCCCGGAAACCACCTGGCGCAGGCCCCGGTCGGAGGCGTCGGTCACGCGGTTCCACATCAGTCCGTTAGCGTCCAGTCCCGGAACGGAACCCCTGAACACAGCGTTCTCAACCAACGCCGCCAGGAGGTTGTGGGCCGAGCCAACGGCGTGGGCATCGCCGGTGAAGTGGATGTTTATCTCGTCTTCGGGGACTACCCGGGCCATGCCGCCGCCGGTGCCACCACCTTTGATGCCAAATATGGGTCCCAAAGTCGGCTCTCTGAGGTTGACCGAGACTTTGTGGCCCAGACGCCCTAAGCCCTGAGCGAGGCCGATAGCCGTGGTCGTCTTTCCCTCGCCGGCCGGGGTTGGTGTGATGCCAGTAACGACTACCAGCTTGCCCATATAATCGGCTGGGTCCTTCAGGGCATCCAGGGAAATCTTGGCCTTGTACCGGCCGTAGGGAATCAGGTGATCCGGGTCCAGACCCAGTCCGTCCGCGATCTTTGTTATTGGCTCCACATCGTCTCCAGTTGGTAGGTTTCAGCAGATGTGCCCGGCGGAACGACCAGGGCATATGGACTATATGTCGCAGGTAGAGGGGGCCGCCAACTCTGGGACGGTGAGTGGCCGGCTAACGCTGGAAAATCTCTTGTTCCAGCCGCTCGATGTCCGTTTCGCTGAGGTTGAAGTACTTGGCGTCCGGGTGGTGGAAGACCAAAGCCGACACCGAGGACTCCGGATCCATCATGTACCCTTCGGTCAATTCGACGTGCAGGTTGGCCGACACATCCAACAGCCGGAATAGTTGTTCTTGGTCCTCCAGGCGGGGGCATGCCGGATATCCGAATGAGAACCGCTTGCCCCGGTACTGGGTGCGGAACAGGTCCGTCGGGGTTGTCTCAGCCGAGTCACCAAAACCCCACATCTGCCTCATCTGTTGATGGAGCAGTTCGGCGAACGCCTCGGCGCTCTCTAGGGCCAGCGCTGAGAGGATGTGAGAGTCCAAGAATTGGCCTTCAGCCATCCATTTCTCGGCTAATTTCCGGACTCCAGTGCCGATGGACGTGACGAACATGCCGACGTAATCGACCTGTCCGTTGCTCTGAGGCAGCAGGTAGTCTGCTAGGCAGAGGCCGTCCCGCTGGGACTGCCGGCCCAGATAGAATTCCTCGGAGATATTACGGCCGTCAGGACCGTAGACCATTATCCGCCGTCCGTCAGAGTTGCTGGGGAAGAACTTCAAGATTGCGTTGGCCTTGATGTCTTCTTGGGCCAACATCAAGTCCTCAACTCGCCGCACCGAATCATGCAACTCGACGGCGGCGTGCTCCCCAGCCTCCAAGTCGTCGGCGAACCGGCCCTTATATCCTAGATGCCTAACGTAGAGCATCTGCGGGTTGATGTAGGGGAAGATCTCTTCCAACGGATGGTCGTTCAGAACATGCAGCCGCAGGTCCGGGGGGTTGGGAATCTCAAAGTCGTGTCTAACCTGGGCTGGCGGCACGTCTTCGCCGGGTTCAGGTTCATTGTCCCGGGCAACCGACTCGGCGGCCAGCATGGTCTCGGCTTCTTCATCCAAAGACGCCATCAGTTTGGCCCGTTCGTCTGCGTCCTGGATGGTATTAGCCAAGGCCAGCCCAGTCATGGCGTCTGGGGCGTAGGCCACCATGCCGTCGTACTCGGGGGCGATCCGGAGCCGGGTGAACCGGTTGGACAACGCGGCGCCACCGACCAGCACCGGACAGGATATCCCTGCTTGCCTAAAATCCCTGGCTGTTTCCACCATCATAGTGGCCGACTTTACCAGCAAGCCTGAGAGTCCAATCATGTCAGGCTGGTGCTCTTTATAGGCTTCGATCAGGTCTTGGGGCGGGACTTTGATTCCCAGGTTGATGATTTTATAGCCGTTGTTGCCCATGATTATCTCAACCAAGTTCTTGCCGATGTCGTGGACGTCACCCTTCACGGTAGCTAGGACGACTTTGCCTTTGACGGCGGACTCCGTTTGCTCCATGTGGGGCTCAAGATGGCTGACTGAGAACTTCATGGACTCGGCTGATTGCAACACCTCGGCCACGATCAATTGGTTGGCGTTGAACTGGCGGCCAACCTCGGCCATGCCGTCCATCAGGGGCCCGTTGATGATCTCCAAGGGCGTCCGCCCGGTGAGGGCTTCGTCCAGGTCTTCAGCCAGCCCCTCCTTGGAACCCTCGATGATGCACAGGGCCAGTCTTTCGTCCAAGGGTAGGTTCATGCGGTCTTCGGAGGAGGCCTTGGGTGGCTTCTCCCGGAAGTGATCGGCAAAAGCTGCTACCGGGTCGTCTCCCGAATACCAAATCAGGTTTTCGGCCAGCTTGCGCTCTTCCTCTGGTATGGAGGCATACCGCTCCATCCCTTCAGAGTTGACGATGGCCATGTCCAGTCCCGCCTGGACGCAGTGGTAGAGAAAGACGGAGTTTAAGACTTCACGTCCCGCCGCCGGCAGACCGAAGGAAACATTGGATATTCCCAGGATAGTCTTGGCCCCGGGCAGGGCTTCCTTGATCAGCCGCACGCCTTCCACGGTCTCGGCGCCTGACCCAACGTAGTTCGCGTCTCCAGTGCCCACGGGGAACACCAATGGGTCGAAAATGATGTCCTCGATGGGTATCCCGTATTTCTCTGTTAGAAGCTTGGCGGAGCGGACCGCCACTTCCACCTTGCGTTCTTTGGTGACAGCTTGCGCCTGCTCTTTGTCGTCGTCGATACAGCCAACCACCAAGGCCGCGCCGAAGCGGCGGGCCAAAGGCACCACTGCCTGGAACCGCTCCTCACCGTCTTCCAGGTTGATGGAGTTGATGATCGACTTGCCCTGGAGCCGTTTTAGCGCCAGTTCGATCACCGCGGAATCGGTGGAGTCGATCATAATGGGCGCTTTTACTTTCTTGGTTACCAGGTCTAGGAACTGGGCCACGTCGGCAGCCTCGTCCCGGTCGGGGTCTTGAAGACAGACGTCCAGGATATGGGCGCCGTTTCGCACCTGTCGGCGGCCGATCTCGGCGGCCTCTTCAAAGGAACCTTCTTTGATCAGGCGGCGGAACCGCCGGCTGCCCAGCACGTTGGTGCGCTCGCCGACGATGGCCGGCCGCACATCGTCATCGATCAAGAGAACATCGATACCAGATACCCGGGTCTCGTATGACTCTATTCCGGGACGGACCGGCTTGCCGGCAGCCGTTTCGACAAGCAATTCAACGTGTTTAGGAACTGTGCCGCAGCAGCCTCCAATCAGGTTGACCCAACCGGATTCTACGAACCGGCCAACGGTCTCGGCCATGATTTCGGGGGTCTCGTTGTAGTTCCCGTCTTCGTCTGGCATCCCGGCGTTGGGCACGCAGGCCACTGGGAACTTGGAAAGGGCAGCGAGGGACCTGATGTGGTCGGTCATGAAACTGGGGCCAGTGGCGCAATTCAGTCCGATCCAGAGCAGGTCGCGGTGGGACAGAGAGGTATAGAATGCTTCTACGTCTTGACCGGCCAGTAGAGTGCCCATGGGTTCAACGGTGCCCTGCACCGCGACCGGGACTTCTCGGCCCAGTTCGGCGAATGCACGGTCGATGCCTTCCAGACCGGCCTTCACGTTGATCGTGTCTTGGCTTGTCTCTAAAAGAAGCAAGTCTACGCCGCCCTCGATCAGCCCGGCGGCCTGGGTGTGGTAGTCGGCGGCCAACTCCTCGAAGGTTATGCCTCCGGTGACCGATATTGTCTTGGTGGTGGGGCCCATGGAGCCGGCAACGAAGCGTGGTTTGTCTGGTGTCGAATATTCTTCGGCCACCCGACGAGCGAGTGCGGCGGCGTCGCGGTTGAGACGCCGGGCCTCGTGGGCAAGGTCATACTCGGCCAAGACCACCGGCGTAGAGCCGAAGGTATCGGTTTCGATGATGTCGGCGCCGGCTTCCAGGTAGCTCCGATGAATGTCTTCAATGACGTCCGGCCGGGTTATGATCAGGTATTCGTTGCAACCTTCGTACTCCGCGCCGCCAAAGTCGTCAGGACCAAGATCGCGGTTCTGGATGGCGGTGCCCATGGCTCCATCAATCACGAGCAGGCGATTGGACAATGCCGATTTCAGTTCATCCGGACGGGAATTTGTTGTCATAAATGTTTATCGTGTGTGCGTGATTCGACTAGCACACGACTGCGATTGTAGCACCGGCGCTGCGATGATGGAACCGGGTTTCAACCGGCATGGCCTCGAATCAGGTCAGTTAGGTCTTTATGTTGCGAACCAGTCGGTCAGTTCCTGACGGTTCTGTTCCAGCCATTTGATGTTGAGGCGGACCCGTTCCAGGGCCTGGCGTATGGTCCGCTCGGCGGCTGGGGCTGGGTGCTCGGCGAAGAAGCTGTCCACCTCATCGGCCTTTTCCTGGGAATTGAAATGGCTGCAGATGGAAACTAGCCGCATCAGACCGAACCCGCCGCCGCCGTAACGCCGGTCGAACTCGGCCCAATTGTCCTTCACAAACTCCCAAGCCAGGTCGCGGCCCTTGGGGTTGGCAGCCACCCCGGCCACCAGGGTGACGCAGTCTTGGGAGCGCACCTTTGCGGACAGGGAGTCGGCCAGTGTCGAGTTCAGCAATTCGGGCTGCTGGAACCTGGTTAGGGACATCAGTAGCCGAATTTTCTCTTCAGCTAAGTCGGTCTCGCCTTCTAGTCCCCAGATCTGGTCATAGACATCTTTCCCGCCGGACTGGGCGGCTAGGGCGAAGACCACGCCTCTAAGATCGGGCGCCAGGGTCTCACGGTCTTGTAAATATTTCTGGAATCGCTCAGATGCCTGAGCCGTTACGCCAGGGTCATGGTAGCTGCCGGCCTGGCTCAACACCGTGGAACGGAGCAGTGCGTCCAGATGTCCTTCGCCGGACTTGGGTTCCCAGCCGATCTTGCGGGCCGCCGGGCCGAAGATCTCGCGGGCGAATCCCTGGTAGGCAGGATGTATCGCCTCGTCGGAGATCAGTTGTTCGATGTCCCGCAGGTTGCTGGCCAAATCGCTCCAGACCGAGGCGTCACCCTCGTTCTTATAGGCCTGGGCCAGGGAGAGGAACTGGGTTACCGGCAACAGCCCGGCTCGAGACAGGGCGTAGGCGTCGTTCTGGACCCCCAGGCGGTCGGTTGCATGCAGTTCCAGCGACTCGATCGCCGGGACCAACCGTTGCCAGTCTTCAGTGCTGTAATTTACGCGGAAAAAGCCGGTCTGTAAGGGGTTCAACTTGACCCAACCGTCGCCGGAACCGGGCACGTCAATCTGAGTCTGGCGGCCGTCCATCACGGTGACCGCGGACTCCTCACTCCCCTGGCTGGCGCTGACCGGCACCCGCCATACCTCATTGTCGGAATCCGAATCTGGTTCGCCATCGCCTAGTAAACGGTCGTAGACGAACCGTTCTTGGGTAACCGACAGCGTTGTTTGGCCGCCGGTGCGGTCGGATTCCACCTGTAGGACCGGATATCCCATCTGCTTCACCCAGGAATCCATGATGGCGGTCACCGGCCGGCCTGACTCCGTCTCCAAGGCCGACCACAGGTCTTCCGTCCGGGCGTTGTCATACATATGACTCGACAGATACCGGTTCAGGCCTTTGCGGAAAGATTCCTCGCCCAAAAAGTTCTCCAGCATTCGAATCACAGATGCGCCTTTGCTGTAGCTGATGGCATCAAAGAGCTGGCTGACTTCAGCGGGGTTCTTGACTGCTTGCTCGATGGGGTGGGAGTTCTTCAAGCCGTCCAGGCTCAGCGCCCGGTTGGTGTCCATATTCACGAACTGCGTCCACATCTCCCACTCGGGGAACAGCCAGTCGACCGCCTTGTTGCCCATCCAAGATGCGAAGCTCTCGTTCAGCCACAGGTCGTCCCACCATTCCATAGTGACCAGATCTCCGAACCACATATGAGCCATCTCATGGGCGATCACCTCCGCCACCCGTTGCCGAGTGCCGGCCGATGAATTGTCAGGGTCAACCAATAATGCTGTCTCCCGGTAAGTGACCGCGCCCCAATTCTCCATTGCTCCGGCTGCGAAGTCGGGGATGGCGATGTGGTCCAGTTTGGGCAGGGGATAGGGAATGCCGAAATATTCGTTGAAATAACTTAGAAGCTTTACCGATGTGTCCAGGGCAAAACTGGCCTGGTCCTCTTTGCCTGGGGTAGTCCACACTCCGACGGTGGTGCCACCGGCGGCCCGTTCTTCTATAGAGGTGAGATTGCCAACGATAAAAACCAGAAGATAGGTAGACATGATGGGAGTCTCGGCGAACCGGACCGACTTCAGGCCGGGGCCGGGGACCGCTTCTTCCACCACTGGAGTGTTGGAGACGGCTTGGTATTCATCCGAGAAAACCAGCGTCACTTCAAAGGTCGCTTTCTTCGCCGGCTCGTCCCAACAGGGGAAGGCCCGGCGAGCGTCCGTGGGCTCGAATTGGGTGGTGGCGAGGTAGCGGGTCTCCCCGTCTTGCGAGGTGTACTCAGACCGGTAGAAGCCCATAAGCTTGTCGTTCAGCTCACCGGTGAAGACCATCTCCAACCGGGCATCGCCAGGCTGGATGGTTTCGCCGAAGTCCAGCGTTGCAGTCTCGGCATCTTTATCGATAGTTACCGATTTGCTGGTCAGAGTTGTCCCATTGGCGTGAAGGGTGGTGTTGCTGATCTCTAGATCTATGGAATTGAGAACTATGGTTGAGGTTGCCTCCAGGATCAGGAGGTCTACGCTCTGCTCTCCGTCGAAGGTAAAATTCTTAAGGTCGGGTTGGAGCTTGATGCGGTATTTGCTGGGCCGGGCCGTTTCTGGCAATACCACCGCGTCGGATGCGGGCATTACGATATTCCTCCATTGCTTTCTGGCCTGGAAATCTGGGGTACGGACGGACGCAAAAGCAGGAGCCAAGGGTAGGTTTGCCGGTTAATTCACGAGCGGAAGACCTGCTTCTTAGGCGTAGGGCCAGTGTACCATTAACCCGCGTGCTGCTCTACCCAAAGCATAGGTGGGGGAAGGGCATGGCGAACGGCGTGCTTGGTGCGATATAATACGCACCGGTTTTCGTCGCTCGGATCAGGCGTGGGAAGGGCGTTTTGGGTGCGGTTTTCCGATGACTGGGGGACAGGACCGCAATCTGATTATTCCAAGGACGACCTAAATGACTCCGAAGACTATGTTCGAGAAAATCTGGGACGACCACGTGGTCGTTCAAGAGCCAGATGAGCCCGCGGTCATCTATATCGACCTGCACTTGGTACACGAAGTTACTTCAGCTCAAGCCTTTGACGGACTCCGGGATGCCGGAAGGAAAGTCCGGCGTCTTGACCTGACCGTCGCCACGGCGGACCACAACACTCCTACCTGGGACCTGTCCCTGCCGGTCACCGACGAGATATCCAAGAAACAACTGGACGCCCTTGATCGAAACTGCGCCGAGTTCGGTGTTACCCTGTACGACCGGTTCAGCCCCCTCCAGGGAATCGTCCATATCATCGGACCCGACCTCGGATATACCCAGCCCGGCAAGACCGTGGTCTGCGGCGACAGCCATACCTCCACCCACGGTGCCTTGGGGGCCTTTGCCATCGGCATCGGCACCTCTGAGGTTGAACACGTCCTGGCGACCCAGACCCTGCGTTCGTTCAAGCCCGACACCATGGAAGTGCGGGTCAACGGGCAACTACCCAAGGGTGTGACCGCCAAGGACATCATCTTGGCAATCATCGGCAAGATCGGTGTTTTCGGTGGAGTCGGCCATGTCATTGAATATACCGGCGAGGCCATCCGCTCTCTGTCCATGGACGGCCGGATGACGGTCTGCAACATGAGCATTGAAGCCGGGGCGAGAGCCGGTATGATCGCTCCTGACCAGACTACCTTCGATTATCTACGGGGCCGCCAGTTCGCTCCCCAAGGAGCCGACTTCGACGCCGCGGTGGAGCGGTGGAAGGCTTTGGCTACCGACCCCGGAGCAAAGTACGGCAAACTGGTCGAACTTGAAGCGTCTGATTTGGAGCCACACGTTACTTGGGGCACGACTCCCGGCATGGTGGCGCCCATCAGCGGCAGGATCCCGGACCCGGCGGACGCCAAAGATGAGAACGCTCGAGACGCCTTGACTCGCGCCCTGCAATACATGGACTTGAAGGCCGGCATGGCGATCACCGACATCAAGATCGACCGAATCTTCGTCGGCGCCTGCACCAATGCCCGCCTGGAAGACCTCCGGGCCGCGGCTGAAGTGGTCAAGGGCAAGAAGGTCCACGATGACGTCTATGCGATGGTTGTGCCGGGCTCGGCCAAGATTAAGAAAGAGGCCGAGGATGAAGGCCTGGACAAGATATTTGAAGATGCGGGTCTCGACTGGCGAGTGGCCGGTTGCTCCATGTGTCTGGGAATGAACCCGGACATCTTGGAGCCAGGACAGCGCTGCGCATCCACCTCCAACCGTAACTTTGAGGGGCGGCAGGGCAAGGGAGGCCGCACTCACCTGGTCAGTCCGGCCATGGCGGCGGCGGCGGCCATCGCCGGCCACTTCGTTGACGTCAGGGACCTCTAAGCCGATCTCTCAATGCCTAACCTATCAAGATTCTAGGGGGACCAAAGATGGATGCCTTTACAAAATTAACCGGAGTGGTCGCACCCATCGACCGCATAAATATCGATACCGACCAGATCATTCCGGCAGTGCACCTGAAGAGTATCGAGCGCAAAGGGTTCGAAGATGCGCTGTTCTCGTCATGGCGCTATAACGACGACGGGAGTGAGAACCCGGACTTTGTGCTCAACAAGGCCCCGTACCGGAACGCTAATCTGCTTGTGGCCGGCCCGAATTTCGGCTGTGGCTCGTCTAGGGAGCATGCCCCGTGGGCGCTCCGGGACTATGGCATCAAATGCATCATCTCCACTAGCTTCGCCGACATCTTCTACAACAACTGTTTCAAGAACGGCGTTCTGCCCCTAGTACTCCCCCCGGAACAGGTCCGGGAGATCATGGACAAAGCCGAGTCCGAACCGGGGATAGAACTGAACGTCGACTTGGTGAGTCAGCGCGTGTGGGACGAGAGCGAGGAGATTTCCATCTCCTTTGACATCGACGCCGCCCGCAAAGACGCCCTGGTCAACGGCCTAGACGACATAGGCCTAACCCTCCGCATGGAGAAAGACATCGGAGATTACGAGTCCAAGCACGGATTTAAAGCAATCAGCTGACAGCCGATGCCATTCCGAGGCGTTCGCCGAGGGATCTCGTTGTTGTGGTACACACACAGAGTTAGTGCTGACCGTACTATTGGTGACAGACACCACGTTTGGTTTCGTAGCTAGAGTAGGTTTTCGGCGGGGTTGCAAAAACCCCCCGGCCCCTTTTATAAAAGGGGGCTCTTTGAGACGGACTAGTTATAATCTTCGCAGATAGCTGATAGCTAGTT
>VFHF01000179.1 GCA_009392095.1 SAR202 cluster bacterium | reverse complement strand
GTGATCTTTTCCATCAGCGGAGTGACCTCCAAGAAAACCGGGGCAAACACCAAGGAGACAATAGCCATCAACTTCAACAGGATATTGAGTGACGGGCCTGAAGTGTCCTTGAACGGGTCCCCAACAACGTCGCCTTCGACCGCGGCCTTATGGGCATCGGAGCCCTTGCCGCCGTAATGGCCCAATTCCACGTATTTCTTGGCGTTGTCCCAAGCGCCGCCGGCGGTGGCCATCATGATGGCCAGCATGAAGCCAGAACCCACGGCTCCAATGAGCATGCCACCCAAGGCCTCCACGCCCAAGATGAAACCGGTGGCCAGAGGAGCGGCAACGGCCATCAAACCAGGTATGATCATCTCCTTAAGCGCGCCCTTGGTGGCTATGTCCACACATTCGTTGTAATCGGGCTCAGCAGTCCCTTCCATCAGCCCGGGGATTTCTCGGAACTGGCGGCGGACCTCATTAACGATGGACATCGCCGCCCGCCCCACAGCCTTCATGGTAAAAGCGGAGAAGAGGAACGGCAGCATAGCGCCGAAGAGTACGCCCACAATGGTCTTGTGGTCCAACAGATCGATCACCTTTATCTCGGCCGCAATCGCGAAGGCCGCCAGCAGAGCCAGAGAAGTCAACGCGGCGGAACCGATGGCAAATCCCTTTCCTGTGGCCGCTGTGGTGTTCCCCAGGGCGTCCAAAGCGTCGGTCCGCTCCCTTACTTCAGGATCAAGCTGGGCCTGCTCCGCGATTCCGCCGGCGTTATCGGCTACCGGACCGTAAGCATCGGTCGCCAGCGTGATCCCCAGTGTAGATAACAGGCCTACCCCGGCCAATGCGACCCCGTAGAAATCAGCCAATTCAAAGGCGATAATCATGGTGAATCCCACCGCTACCAGGGGAACGACAGTGCTGATCATGCCGGTGGCGATACCGCTGATCATCACGGTGGCAGCGCCGGTCTGCGAGGACTCGGCGATCATCTGCGTTGGTTTGTAGTCGTAGGAGGTGTAGTACTCAGTCGACAGGCCGATTATTATGCCTGCCGCTAGACCCGTTATTATCGCCCAGAACCATTTGATCTCCATGTCCAAAGAGAGCACAACCACTAGTGCGAAAACCGCTAGCAGGATCGCCGAGGCGAAGATGCCCCGCCGAAGTGCCCACAAGAGCTGGCCGAAATCGGCCTGTTCGTTAGCACGTACCACAAAGGTGCCGAGGATCGCAGCCACGATCCCGGCGCCCGCCAACATCAGTGGCAAGACTGCCTTGTCAGCATCCCAGGCAACGGCCGCTCCAGCGGTGCCCGCGGTTGCCAAGGCGATGGCAGCGATGATCGAACTTACGTAGGACTCGAATAGGTCAGCGCCCATACCCGCGACGTCACCCACGTTGTCACCGACGTTGTCGGCGATCACTCCGGGGTTCCGGGGGTCGTCTTCGGGGATACCCGCCTCGATCTTTCCAACCAGGTCGCTGCCCACGTCGGCAGCCTTAGTGAAGATTCCTCCGCCAACCCTGGCGAAGAGGGCTATCGAACTGGCGCCGAATCCGAAGCCGGCGACCACCGTGATGTCTTGGAAAATCGTGTAAAGGATGGTCACGCCGAGCAGGCCGATGCCAACCACCGTGATGCCCATGACAGAACCGCTGGAGAAGGCGATCCGCAATGCTGGATTGAGGCCGTGCATAGCGGCGGCTGCGGTTCGGACGTTGGCTCTAACCGCGACGCTCATGCCGATGAATCCGGCGGTAGCTGAGCAGACCGTGCCCACTAGGTAGGCGATGGCCGTTTCCGGCACTGTGTTATCCAGTGTCCACCAGTCGATCAACGCCCACAGTCCTGCTGCGACGACGATGACGAATGGCGCTAAAACCATGTACTCCCGGCGTAGGAAGGTGCCGGAACCTTCGCGTATCGCATCGCCAATGGCCCGCATGCGCTGGTTGCCGGGGTCGGCACGCAGTACACGGACGGCGGTAAAGGTAGCGAAAAGAAGGGCTGCGCCCCCGGCGGCGAGGGCAACAATCAAGGATTCCATGAAGAGACTCTCTTAAAGGGACAGGTGTGGCCTTTGTATCTGATAAAAATCTGTCTGTTTTTAGGCGTGCGAAATCTATCATATGGGATTGGAGGTGTCAAGAGGATTTCGACGCCGGATACGCTTAATTTGCGCGGGTATCGCCGCTAACAATCAAGTTCTATCAGTGGGTTTAAGATGCAAATCATCCACAAGAATCTGACTAGGATCGGAGGTTAAGGGCTGTGAATCTCTACGTCTGGGAAGGAGATAGCCACCGCGAACCAGAACGAACGTCGAGTGCTCACTCGTTCCAAAAGCCCTCCCGCCAGAGGTCCTTTTACGGCCCGGCCGGCAAAATCCCAGGCGCTTCCAGTCTCACGGTCAGTGAATAACCCGTCGCCTTGGTAGTCGAAGCTTAGGGTCTGATCTTCCACAGTCCTAAAAAACGCCCCTACCGAGCGGCCTCCCGCGGTGGTGAAGACGACTATTGCCTCCCCGCCAACTTCAGCATTGACCGCACCGTCGCCGATCTCGCCTAAAGGAAATGCCGTGACGGCGCCACCGGTCTCCACCGTCAGAACGATCTCGCCGGTGGCCAACCGGCCGTCCAGTTTATCTTCGTCCACCGGGAAGGCGAACTGACCATTGTTGACGCGGTCTTGGTACCCGCTGCCAATGCCGTTGCCGTAGACCGCACCGGCGAAAAGCGTCTCAAGCCCTCCATCGGCGCCGGTGATCAGCAGCGTGTCAGGATAGAGCGCTCTCCATTCTCCCCAGGGCATCGTCGCTGAAGGAAGCGGTTCGAGCCTCGCTCCGGTCAGAGTCCCGACGACCGCCTCGCCGCCCACCTGGAACCAATAAGATCCAGTTTGGTGGTCGTACATGACCAAGTCCGACTGGTAAAGGGCACTAGTGTTTCCGAAGGTAAGTGTCTGGCCATCGACCTCCCGGCTGAATACGACACCACTGAAGCATAGAGGGCAGTATGTGACCAACAGCGGAACGCCGCCGATGGTGTCGTTAACCATCTCGTGGATATTGAGGATGTTGATAGGATAGGCGAATGCCTCACCGCCGGCCTCATATCCGAGCACAAGATCGTCGTCATCCAACCAGGGCAACGCGTCCGCGCCCCCATAGGCCGGGAGGTCCACCGGGATGATAGCGTCCCGGAGGTCCGTCTGAAGTTCGTCCGATATCTCGCTGAGGGGAACAAAGCGGGCCCTGGTCGTTCCAAATGTGTCGAACAATATGTCCTCAAGGGGCACACTGTAGATGCTCCGGTCAACGTCCGGAACGATCTTAGGCACGATCGAGGAGCCTTCCGGGACTATCGATGTCGCCGTTGGTTTTTCAACTGGCGGTTGCAACTTGGCATCCGAGGCTTCCGGTACCGGCGTTGGACTGGACCCACCACAGGCAACGGCCAAGACCAAAAGACCGGCCGCGAACGCAGCCCATCGATTATTCATCAGCAGGTTCAACAATAACCTCTGGCTGGATATCTGGTTTCAATCAATCGATTCGATGCCGCCAGTTGGCATTCGAGTACATGTTGTCGCTACCCCAGAAACAGAATCGCACCCGTTGTTCAATGCACGGAAGCCGATGCTATAACGCGGCACAAGCTGGCATAGGCGTATTTACACTAGTCAGACCAGCATAGCACTCAACGCAGAAGGAATCGTTACATGTTTATCGGCTACTTCCCTGCACGGCCATACCAAGACCCCCAGCCAGGGGTCTTTGGCGCCACGGGAACGCCCATCAAAGACCTGACCCTCAGCAACAGCGTTTATGACGCAAAATTGGGCGCCAGTTTGTACAACCGCTACTTAGACGAAAAGATCTACGCCCAGCAGATGAGGTTCGGAAGACTCAAACTGAACGAGCACCACAGCACACCGTTCTGCATGGGTCGCGTGATAAACGTCGAGACCTCCATCTTGCGAACAGCAGATCGATGACTATACCATCATCTCCAGAACCTCCAAGACGGTGATTCCCAAGATTCGCCATTTCCTTCAGTACATACGGCCCGGCAGCGTGTTCTTCTGGGACGGAGACGGCGCTATGGACCACGACGACGCTATGCGCAGATTTAGACTGATGGGCAAAGAGGTTATCCCCGCCGTGCATGAGATTGCCAAGGAGTTGGAGCTACCTGGTTCCTTCGAGGTGGGCACCGCAACCTGAAAGCCCATCGATCAGGCCCCGGCCGCCACCGCCGGCGCTGCAGGCGACGACTAGACCAAACCTCGCTTAAATTCCTAAGCAAACAAAACCCCCTAGGCCTGATCCTTTCCAGGATAGGGGATTTTAATTCCGCTCCACCGGTCCCATGCACTATCCACACCACTCCATACCGGCGCATAATATGTCGCGATGAACACCGATGCAGACCAGGACTCAAATATTGACCTAACCGCTGACGTGGTAGTGATCGGCGGAGGCCCCGCCGGTAGCGCGGCGGCCACCATGCTGTCCCGCAAGGGATGGCAGGTCACGGTCTTAGAGCGGGAAACGTTTCCCAGAGACCACGTTGGCGAATCTCTGCTACCCGCCTCCATACCGATCCTAGAGGAGTTGGGCGCGCTGACCGCCGTGGAGAACGCCGGTTTTTTAAAGAAATACGGGGCAACCATGGTTTGGGGCAGTGGCGACGCTCCCTGGAGTTGGTATTTCAAAGAGACCAGCCACCGGTACCCCCATTCCTACCAGGTCTGGCGTCCTAAGTTCGACCAGATACTGCTCGAAAACGCCAAGTCCCAGGGTGTAACCGTGCTCGAAGGCCATCAGGTAACTGAAGTGATATTCGATGGCGATGAAGCCATCGGCGTCGAGTTCACCAACGCGGAGGGAGTTGCCGGTGAGGCACAATGCAGGTTTGTGGTCGACGCCAGCGGACAGTCGACTCTGCTGGGACGCCACCTCGAATTGAAACAATGGGACCCGTTCTTCCAGAACCTAGCTGTCTACGCCTACTTCACCGGGGCCCAATCGTTGCCAGACCCAGACCAGAACAACATATTCATCGAGTCCTACCGTCACGGCTGGCTCTGGAGCATTCCGCTCAATAACGGGCGCACCAGCGTCGGCGCAGTGGTCGATTCCAAAATCGGGCAAGAAGGAATCCAGCAGAACGGGGCCAATGCGTTCCTGGAAGCCCAATTGGCTCAGAGCAGCCACACTTGGGCGTTGTTGGAAAACGCAGATATGGACTCTGAGGCCACGGTTGTCATGGACTGGTCGTACACCGCCGATAAGCTATTCGGGCCGGGCTACATCCTTGCCGGAGACGCCGCCTGTTTCGTAGACCCCCTGTTCTCGTCGGGGGTGCATCTGGCCCTCATGTCTGGGGTGCTGGCCGCCGCCTACGTGACCACTGCCCTCAACGAACCGGCGATGGCCGGTGACGCGGGTGAAGTCTACCAGGAGCTATACCTAAAAGAGTACAACCAGTTCCGCGAGATGGCCCGGCTGTTCTACTCCAGCAACCTCAACGCCGAGTCCTATTTCTGGGAGGCCCGCCGTATAACCAACAGCGCCGAGTATTCCCCGCGCCACAGCTTCATTCAAGCGGTGGCCGGTCAGCCGCCACGGGGTTACGAACGGGTGGTGTTAAACCGGGGCCAAGCCCCTGAGGAGTTCGTAGAGAGCATCCGCGCTGTGGAAAATGAACGACAATCACGGACCCAGTGGTTAGCCGCCCTGGCCTCGGATCCTCAGCGTAACCAGATATTGCACGCCGTACCACGGCTGGCCGAGGGGGTCCAAGTTGAGCGCAAACCGGTGCTCGGAGAAGGGGAATTCGTGCACGGCCACGTCCTGAACACGGTCTCCCAACCGGAGGGCACGCCCTGCAGTCCTCTAGTGGCCGCTGTCATCGTGGAGATTGACGGCCAGAAGTCCGTGTCCGACATCGTAGACGGCATGGGCCAACACCTGGACCAAGCGGGACACGCCCAACTTGAAGAAGCCGTTTCCCGCACCATCGAGATCCTCTACGTAGACGGAACAGTGGCAGGGCTAGTCACCGAGTGAAAAACCAAATCCCTTCTCCCTCGAAGGAGAAGGTTAGGATGAAGGTGAAATACTTTTCCAAAACCCACGGTTTCCTCGGAAACCAGGGATCTCACCCTAACCCTCTCCCGTGCGCAGGCGAAGTGACATTTTTTATAGACCCAAAATCCACATAGATTAGGAGAAACACATGGCCACCAGAAACATACCCTCGGAAGACGAAGTTATTGGATGGATGGACTCCCTCAGCAACTGGGGACGCTGGGGGAAAGACGACCAGATGGGCACCTTGAACCTGATCACCGACGCCAAGCGAGCCCAGGCTGCGGCGCTGGTCAAAGAAGGCATAAGCGTTAGCTGCTCACGGTTGATCATCCCGGAGATCGCCTCCGATGTCACCACCATCCCGCCCCTGCATTACATGATTCGGGCCGGCGACACGGTCCCCAAACATGGTGGCGGCGGCACTTCAGATTTTCTCGGTTTCTCCTACCACGGCCTAACCATCTCCCATCTGGACGCCCTGTGCCACCAGACTTGGAATGGCAAACTCTACAACGGCTTCGACCCCGCTGACGTGGGCAGCGAGACCAAAGCAACCGTGCTGAACATCGATACGGCCAAAGACGGCATCATCACCCGGGGCGTCATGCTCGACATCGCCAAGGTGCGCGGCGTCGACTGGCTCGAAGCCGGTGAGGGTGTGTTCACCGAGGACCTGGAAGCCGCTGAGAAAGCCCAGGGCGTCCGCTTGCAAGAGGGAGATGCCTTGATGCTGCGACTGGGCTGGTACAAGCGCCGGCTGGAGAAAGGCGCACCTGTATCGGGCCGTCCCGGACTGCACGCTGAGACCTTGCCTTGGCTGAGAGAGCGGGGCATCTCCATCGTAGCCGGAGACGCTTCCCAGGACGCCGACCCCAGCGGCTATCCTGGCATCGGCCTTCCCATACACCGAGTGGGCATCGTAGGCATGGGCCTATGGTTGATCGACGCCGGCAACTGCGAGGAATTGGCCGAGATTTGCCAGCGCTTGAACCGCTATGACTTCATGTTCATTGTGTCCCCTCTACGATTCAAGAACGCCACTGGCTCCCCCACTAACCCTCTAGCAGTGTTTTAAACCGCCGGTTAGCCGTTTAAAAAGGGGCTGGGGGTTAACCCCCAGCCCTCTTGCTTTTCGCAGAGCATTCTTCAGTCAGCCGTTTATCCCTCCTCCCTTGAGGGATAAGGGATAATTTGATTGCCGGGTGATTACTTCCCTTGCCTGATCCAGTCTGCTACCCGCTCTCCGATCATCATGGTGGTTACGTTGGTATTGGCGCGGATGCAGTCAGGCATGATCGAGGCGTCAACCACCCGCAGACCCTCCATCCCGTGGACCTTGCCGTATTGATCGACCACGGCCATCGGGTCGGAGGCCGGGCCCATCTTGCAGGTGCAAGATATATGCTGGGAGGTGCTGACCTCCCGGTACAAAAACTCATCCAGCGCCTCGTCCGACGCCAGTTCTGCATCGGTGGGCTCGATACGTTCTGCGATGATGTCCTTGAAGGCCGGGTCTTCGCCTAGGGCCACGCAGATGCGGACCGTTTCCCGCAAACGCTCCCGGTCAAACTCTTCCTCCAAGTACCGATAGTCCAAAAATGGCTGAACCGACGGGTCGGCCGACTGCAGCCGCAGTTCTCCGGCCCCGGCGGCCAACTGTATGCCACTGGACATACGGATGCCCAGGGGAACCATCCGGTCGCCTCCCTGGTTTACCCGCCCGGTGGCAAAAGACTGCATGGAAACCTTCATGTCGTTACGCAAGTCGGACCCGCCGGCGGTGTAGCGCAGGGTCGCCTGCATGCGGGGAGCATTGCCGTCCAACTCAACCTCGGGCTTGGTCCGCCAGGTGACGAAGACCAATGGATGGTCGCGCATGTTCTGGCCAACACCGGGAGCGTCGTGGACCACCGGAATGCCAAATTGTTGAAGCTGTGCGGCCGGCCCGACGCCGGAGAGCATTAATGTATGAGGAGAGCCAATAGCCCCAGAACTTAGAATGATCTCAGAGCCATCGACGGTAAATTTCTCGCCGCCGCTCTCGACTTCGACACCAACTGCCCTTTTCCCGTCAAAAAGGATTCGTTGGACGTGACAGTTGGCCCGGATGGTCACGTTGAGACGGTGTCTGATCTGGTCCAAGTAGCCTAAAGCCGTGCTCATGCGGATGCCGTTGGGGTTATTCAGCGGGGTTGGCCCCACACCCGTGGAGTCTGGGTTGTTATGGTCGGGAGAATCGGAGTACCCAGCCGATCGGCAGGCCTGGTAGAACGCCTCGGTGGCCGGGTGCCAGGTGTCACGCGCGAAGCGGTGCATCACGATGGGCCCTTCCGTTCCGTGGAAATCATCGCTGAAATCAGTGTCGGTCTCTATCTTCCGGAAATAGGGCAGACAGTCCTGGAATTTCCATTCGGTATTGCCCATCTCGGCCCACGAGTCGTAGTCCTCGGGAACTCCACGGAGAAAGACCTGCCCGTTGATGGCGCTGGAGCCTCCGGTGACCTTGCCTCGAGGAACCAACATTTCCGGGGACTTCTCCGTGGCTTTGCCGGTGAACTGCCAGTTATGGTCGCTGACCATGATGTCGATCTCGGTGGCGTAGCCGAACTTCACCTCCTCGGGCAGTTGCTCAAAATCCGGATAGTCCGGTCCCGCTTCCAGCAGCAGGATGTTCTTCTCCGTGTCTTCGGAAAGCCTTGTAGCGACGATGGACCCGGCCGAACCGGCGCCCAAGACGATATAGTCGTATTTCATGTCCCCTCCAGCGAGAATTGAATCCTAAAAAATACGGTCCTTCCGCATCGCGCTATCCCGAGACGGAAGGACTACGGTTCTTGGCACGCCGGAAACGTTAGAACAACGCCTCTGGAGTTTGGATGCCTTCGAAATCGGCCTCGGAAGCCGGCTCCACTGGGGTGATACCAAGATCTGTCTGCATATAGTGGTAAAGCTGCTTCATGTGATGAGTGCTGTGGCTCAATATAATGTTCAGTAGCTCCAACACGGTGACTTCGCCACCGTAGTGCGCGGGGACCTCTCGGTCATAGGCATCGTTGTCGCCGCTATTTAGGAACGCAACTATGTCAGTGCGTACTTTGTTCCCGTAATCGATCATTTCAGAGGCGGTGTAGATATCTTTCAACCTCTCGTCGGATGCCCGCATTTCCTCTTGGCTCATGCTGCCAACTTTGTGACTTAGATAGGCCACTTCTGGGAAAGACATGATGTGCATGACGGTTTTTCGAACCGTCCACGGGCGCCAAGGCACATCGGTGTCTAGTTGTTCCTGGGTGAACTGGGGAGCGGCCCTGACAGCGGCGCTCAGTATTCGTTCGTACTTATCGGCCAACCACTCGGTCTTCCCCGAGAGGTCAACTTTTACATCTAGCTTGAACGCTGGAATCAGTTTCTTTGGGAAATAGCCGATTATGACTTCTTTGTCATCGATGATCGTAACCGGCAAGGCCTTTATACCCCTGCCCCGCAGGTCTTCCATAGCTTGTTTGTCTTCCAATACGTTGTGGTGCTCGTACTGAACACCGTTGGATTTGAGGAACTCTTCCAGAGTCCGGCAGCTGAATCAACCAGGTTGCGTATAAACGTGGACGTTCATGGCATCCTCCAGTAGTTATAGGCCTTTGATTTTGGCCAATCATTGTCGGATAAATTGGGCCTCGCAGAGCCTCAAAAGCCTAAGGCATCCTAACACATGTTTGAGCTTAAAGGTTAGGCCTCGACATCAAGATAGACAGTGCGAAGATAGGCCAACTTGCTCTTAATTTTCCCTCTATGACCGACTAATTTGATGCCGTTTATC